>CAZNNX010000153.1:0-6377 GCA_964574485.1 uncultured Saprospiraceae bacterium
TAAACCCTGGCAATTGGTGCCTTCAAGACTAATCAAAAATGAACTTTATCTCTGCGGTGACACAAGCTATCCCGGCCAAGGAATTCCAGGCGTTTGTCTGAGTGGTATCATTGCTGCTAAAAAAATGAGTATGGATCTAAAATTGAAAATAAATAAAAGGCTGTACAGCTGATTCTACCAACTGTAAAGATATTTGTATGCAAATCAGATAAATGATTAATTTTCCCATGCCAGGCAAAGCTGAGAAAGATTTTTTAAATGCACCTTTTTGATCTTCCGGAATAAAATGAAGCGCATAGCCCAATAGCAGCAAAACAACCAAAGTGGGTCTTGCCAGGTAAAAAGGATAAGCATAGGCAATATCAAAGGAAAATAACATGGTCTCAATTGACTGTTTTGCCAGAGCAAATGATTCAGCCCTGAAAAAAATCCACAAAAAAGCTACAAAATGAAAACTTAGCAACCAATACAAGGGAATAAAAATGGAATGATTCCAGAATGAACCCATTCTTCTGGAAATCCACTTATGAAACATAAGTCCCAATCCATGCATAAAACCCCAAAAAACAAATTTCCAATCCGCTCCATGCCAAAACCCACCAACCAGCATAGTAAGTAACAAATGCAAAGAGGTAAAATAAGTCAACCTCAATTCCTCTTTATCCTTTGTTCTTGCCCAAAGAAAAATGCCAATGGCCAGATATATGAAAATCAGCCATATTTGCTTAGTAATCCATACAGAAATTATCATAAATACCAAGGTCAAAATTAGGGTTCCCCTCCCGGCACCCCTATTTCCCCCTAAAGGAATATAGACATAATCCCGCAGCCAAAATGACAGAGAAATATGCCATCTTCTCCAAAATTCAGTAATACTTATTGACTGGTACGGACTTCTGAAATTCTCCAGGAGCCGAAATCCCAACAATAAGGATATTCCGATAGCCATATCACTATAACCTGAAAAATCACAATAAATCTGTAAGGTGTACGCATACATGGCAATGGCATTCTCAAATCCTGAAAACTGTCCTGGTGAACTATATACCAGATCTGCATATTGTGCGATATAGTTGGCAAAAATGGCTTTTTTGATAAATCCTTTAAGAATCATGTACAAACCCTCGTCCACCATGTCTTTGCTAATCTGAAGTTTTGAACGAATTTGAGGAATAAAATCTATAGCCCTTACTATAGGTCCTGCGACCAATTGTGGAAAAAAACTGAGATAAAAACAAAAATCGATTAGTCGCTCTGTCGGCTTGATTTCTTCTCTGTACACATCCACCAGATAGCTTATTGTCTGAAAAGTAAAAAAAGAAATTCCAACAGGCAAAACAAGTTCTCGCTCAGCTATTTGCATACCCAATTGGTTGAGATTATCCGCCAAAAAATTACTGTATTTATAAAAGAGCAAAAATGACAGATTCAATAAAATAGATCCCGTAAGAAAGGCCACTCTGGTTTTTCGACTTTCAATCTGATCTAAAATCCATGCTAAATAATAATTTACAAGAGCAGTAGAAAAGAGCAATAAAACAAATAGTCCACTTGATTTGTAATAGAAAAAAAAAGAAACTGACGTCAACCAAATAATTCGAGCATTCACTCTGTTGAAAATCAAACTGTAACCCCATAACAACAGTGTAAAAAATATGAGAAAACTGCCACTATTAAAAATAATGGGTGACTCAGGATTGAAAAGTAAAAAGTTCCTGAGAATATCACTTAGATGAGGTATTTCTTTAAAATTCATCGTAAAGTGTCTATTTGAGGAGAATTCAAAACCTGCGTATCCCTTCTTACAGTCGCAGGCGAACTAAGCAGCCTGTTTGTCGGAGGAATAGCTGAACCTGGCTGGCAATAATTAGGGACGTCTTCCTTTTTTAAAATACGAATATTAGCCCTTACAGACCGGGCAGGCGCACAAATATTGCTATCCGGCACATAAGTTAGATCGGAATATTTAGTATTACTGGGGTGTTCCCATCTGATTTTATTTTTGTAAAGCGACTGAGTACGCAGCCAGCTAGACAAAGAATCCACCCAAAGTTCAGCTGCTTCCCGGGTAGGATGCGCCCCATCTTTAATTCTTTTTAATTTCTCTCTAAACCCACCAGAATAAAAAAATCTTTGTTTACCTAAGTTTTTCTCTATCAATTTATTAATACCTGTATCATCCTTCCAATTGGGCGGACCAATCCAAATAAAAGGAACCAAAGCCGTATCGGCCTCTATGATGATATCCTGAATAAATTTTTCTCTTTTATCAATTTGTGGAACAAAAAGTTCATTGGATCCCACCGTAAAAAAAATAAAATCAGGCTTATATTCCTTGATAAGTACCGAGAGTTTATCGCTTTCACTCCAAATTTGAGTACTCGAACTATACCAGGTACAAGTCATGAGCTTATGACCATTTTTCTTGGCAAAAGCATCTATTGCAAATCTCATTTGCTCGGTCATTGAATCACCGCAGAGTAAAATATAATGAGAACTGCTATCCACTGTAAGGTCAGCCTGTTTATTTTGCCTGGCTATGATTGAATCAAAAGGCATATTTGTATTTTCTTTTTCTATACCAAGATCTGCCTGTACCCAGGTGAAACTAGTGGTAAAAGGCTTTTCCATAAATCCGTAAGTCGTAAAAACCACTATGATACAAACAAAAAACAGACTGAGACGAAGCAATAAACGCTGACTTGATTTTTCTTCTTCTGACATCATTTTAAAAATTAGCAATCAAAAATACATTTAATCGTTAATCCAAAAAATTAAAATAATTTTGCTTCAAAATAAGATTATGCTGACACTCGAACAAAGATTAGAAATCCTTGAAAAACTTGGAATAGAATTACAAAAAATTCAACAAGAATCAGGTTTGGTTTGGAGAGAATTGAAAACTAAATGTTTTTCTCAAAACGGATGGTTTACAGAGAATGAAATCAGAAATGCCATAGAAAACATCATAAATGAATTCTTACATAAATCTAAACTAGAAAAATGGATTTCCTCATACAATATGAAGGAGAACAATAAAAAATATACTATTGGAATTGTTATGGCCGGAAATATTCCCGCTGTTGGATTTCATGATTTTCTCTGTGTTTTTGTCTCAGGACAAATTTCCAAAATTAAATTATCTGAAAAGGATAGTGCCCTGCTCCTGTTTATTCTTGAGTTAATGAAGCAAATAAACCCTCTGGCTGACGAACATTGGGAAATTGCAGAACGATTATCAAATATCGATGCAGTCATTGCTACGGGTTCTGATAATAGTGCCAGATATTTTTCTTATTATTTTCAGAAAATCCCCCATATTATTAGAAAGCATAGAAATTCTGTGGCTATTCTATCAGAAAATACAAGCACAGAAGAGTACAATAAACTTTCAGATGACATTTTTAGATACTATGGCCTGGGTTGTCGCTCTATATCCAAATTATACCTCAATTCAATTGATCAAATTATCCCCCTGCTCCAAGTATTAGATCAAAAGGCAGATGAATTGCTTTCCTGTTCTAAATACAAAAATAATTTTGATTACAATAAATCTCTTTTTTTATTGAATGGAGTTAAGCATTGGAACAATGACTGCCTACTACTAACTCAAAGTGAAAGTTTACAATCCAGAATAGCAACCCTACATTTTGATTTGTATCAGTCAGACCAACAATTAGCTCATGATTTAGAGCTACATGCCGATAAAATTCAATGTATATTATCGAATATTAATTTACCGGGGATACCAACACTTCCCCTGGGTAGTGCTCAGGCACCCTCTTTGAATGACTATGCTGATCATGTAGATACAATGAATTTTTTATTATCTTTGTAACATCTAAAAGTAAGCGTTTGACTATTCTTCAAATAGCTGCTATTTTTTTCAAACAAAAGAAAACAACATGATTGTTTATCTCACTAGAAAAGAAAATTTCAATGCCGCCCATCAATTGTGGGTAAGCCAATGGTCTGAGGAAAAAAACATTGAAATCTTTGGCAAATGTGCCAATAAAAATTTCCATGGCCATAATTATGACTTATATGTTACGATCAAAGGAAAACCTGATCCCATTACTGGTTTTTTAATGGATGTCAAAGTCCTGGGAAAAATAATTCAGGAAAGAATCTGTGATGTATTAGATCACACCAATCTAAATATGGACAAGAATTTTCTTCCTGAAGGAACTCTTCCCACCACTGAAAATCTTGTTTACTACATTTGGCAAGAGCTCCAACCCTTTATCCCCCAGGGTGTGAGTTTACACTGCATAAAATTGTATGAGACCCCCAAAATTTATTGTGAATATTTCGGGGAATAGTTTTTGCCAAAATGTCATTCATTTCTCTTAATTTCCTTTTAAAACTGACAAAATTTTCATGTTTTGACTCCTTTTCTGTCTTGGCATGGAAACTGCATTGAACACCATGTTCAAATATTTTTTTTGTTAACCTTAAATAAATACATAAACTATGAAGCCAATCAACGACAGAGTTGTTGTAAAACCTTCACAAGCGGAAGAAACTACAAAAGGAGGACTTTACCTACCTGAAACCGCTAAAGAAAAACCTCAGAAAGGTCAAGTTATTGCTGTTGGTCCTGGAAAGGATGACAAGAAAATGACTGTTAAAGTGGGCGATACCGTTCTTTACGGAAAGTATGCCGGTCAGGAAATTTCCTATCAGGGTGAAGATTTCTTAATCATGAGAGAAGATGACATTTTAGTAATTATTTAATCCAAAACAATTTAAATAGTATGGCAAAGAATATTAGTTATAATTCAGAAGCAAGAGAAAAATTACGTCAAGGTATCAATTCACTTGCCAATGCAGTGAAAGTAACATTGGGTCCTAAGGGTCGTAATGTTGTAATACAAAAATCATTTGGAGCACCTCACATCACAAAAGACGGTGTTACTGTTGCTAAGGAAATAGAATTGGAAGATCCAATTGAAAATATGGGTGCTCAAATGGCAAAGGAAGTTGCCTCCAAAACAGCCGATGTTGCTGGTGACGGAACCACTACTGCCACAGTTTTAGCTCAAGCCATCGTAAATGCTGGTATGAAAATCGTTGCAGCTGGAGCTAATCCTATGGACCTAAAAAGAGGTATCGACAAAGCTGTTGATAGAGCTGTTGATTATTTAAGAAATATAAGCGAAATTATTGGTGATGACTTTTCTAAAATTGAACAAGTTGCCACTATTTCTGCCAATAACGATTTCGAAATTGGCAAATTGATTGCCAATGCAATGAAAGAGGTTACAACCAATGGTGTAATTACAGTTGAAGAAGCAAAGGGAAGAGAAACTTATGTTGACAAAGTTGTGGGTATGCAATTCGACAGAGGTTATCTTTCTCCTTATTTCGTAACAAATACTGAGAAAATGCAATGTGAATACGATCAACCTTTGATTTTAATTCACGATAAAAAAATTAGCAATGTACAGCAATTGATTCCTGTATTAGAAAAAACGCATCAAACAGGAAGACCGCTGTTGATTATTGCTGAGGACTTGGATACTCAACCATTGAGCACCCTCGTTGTGAATAGAATTAGACTTGGTCTTAAGGTTGTAGCTGTTAAAGCTCCTGGTTTCGGCGACAGAAGAAAAGCTATGCTCGAAGATATTGCGATCCTTACTGGTGGTACTTTAATATCTGAAGAGACTGGCCATAGCCTTGAGAATATTGAATTACATCATTTGGGCACTTGTGAAACAATCACTATTGACAAAGACAATACTACAATCGTAAATGGAAACGGAGGTGAAGCGGAGGTAAATGCTCGTGTCAATCAAATCAAGTCTCAAATTGAAAATACAAGCTCAGACTATGATAAAGAAAAATTGCAAGAGCGTCTAGCCAAGTTATCTGGAGGTGTTGCAGTACTTTATATCGGGGCTCCAACTGAGGTTGAGATGAAAGAGAAAAAAGATAGAGTAGACGACGCTTTACACGCTACCAGAGCAGCTGTTGAAGAAGGTATTGTTGCTGGAGGTGGTGTTGCTCTGATCAGAGCCATCAAATCATTAGACGGTTTGAAAGGTTTAAATGAAGATGAGAATGCCGGAATACAAATCGTTAGACAATCCCTTGAAGCACCTTTGAGAGTTATTTCTGAAAATGCAGGCGTTGAAGGTTCAGTTGTTGTAATGAAAGTTAAAAATGGTAAGGATGCTTACGGATTCAATGCCAGAAAAGAAGTATATGAAGATTTAAAAGCAGCTGGGGTGATTGATCCTACCAAAGTAACTCGTGTTGCTCTTCAAAATGCCGCTTCTATTGCCGGTATGGTTCTTACAACAGAATGTGTTATTAATGACATCAAGGAAGATAGCCCAGCTATGCCAGCTGGAATGCCAGGAGGTATGGGC
>CAZNNX010000154.1:0-6370 GCA_964574485.1 uncultured Saprospiraceae bacterium
GTATTAGCTGAAAGAGGACTTGCAGAAAAGAAAGACTATGATTCAATTGACTCAGCTCCTGAGGAAAAAGAACGTGGTATTACAATCAACACTGCTCACGTAGAGTATCAGACAGAAAATCGTCACTACGCACACGTTGACTGTCCAGGTCACGCTGACTATGTAAAAAACATGGTAACAGGTGCTGCTCAGATGGATGGTGCAATTCTAGTTGTAGCAGCAACTGATGGTCCAATGCCACAAACTCGTGAGCACATCCTTTTGGCTCGTCAGGTAGGTGTTCCTCAAATCGTTGTTTTTATGAACAAAGTAGATTTAGTGGATGATCCTGAAATGTTAGAATTAGTAGAAATGGAAGTACGTGAGTTATTAAGTGCTTACGGTTTTGATGGAGACAATGCTGCAGTTATTCAAGGTTCTGCCCTTAAAGGTTTGAACGGTGATGCTGAAGGTGTTGACGCTATCTTAAAATTGATGGCAGCTGTTGACTCTGAAATTCCTGCTCCTGTTCGTGAAGTTGACAAACCATTCTTGATGCCAATCGAAGACGTATTTACAATTACTGGTCGCGGTACTGTAGCTACAGGTCGTATCGAAAGAGGTGTTATCAATGTAGGTGAATCTGTTGATATCGTTGGTTTGATGGAAGAAAAATTGACTTCTACTTGTACAGGAGTTGAAATGTTCCGTAAATTATTAGATAGAGGTGAAGCTGGTGATAATGCTGGTCTATTACTTCGTGGTATTGACAAAAAGGCATTGAAAAGAGGTATGGTAATTTGTAAGCCAGGTTCAGTAAAACCGCATACCAAATTCAAATGTGAAGTATATGTTCTTTCAAAAGAAGAAGGTGGTCGTCACAAACCTTTCTTTGATGGATATCGCCCTCAGTTTTATTTCCGTACTACAGACGTAACTGGTGAAATCAAATTACCTGCTGGTGTAGAAATGGTAATGCCTGGTGATAACTTAGCATTAGAAGTTACTCTTATTTCTTCAATCGCAATGGAAAAAGGTCTACGTTTCGCTATCCGTGAAGGTGGTCGTACAGTAGGCGCTGGCCAGGTTACAGAAGTAATCGAATAACAAATGAATATAGTAAGGCTAGGCTTAGAGATAAGCTTAGCCTTTTCATCTTACGGGTGTAGCTCAATTGGTAGAGTAGTGGTCTCCAAAACCACCGGTTGGGGGTTCGAGCCCCTCCGCCCGTGCAAAAATGTAATTATGAACGCAGTTTTTCAATATTTCAGAGATAGTTATAAGGAATTGGTACATAGAGTTACTTGGCCTAGTTGGACAAGCTTGGAATTGTCTGCAGTGAATGTGATTTTAGCAACCATTGGTTTGTCATTGCTTCTTTTTGGAATGGATAAACTACTTTTACTGCTTTTAGATTTTATATATTAATTTTTTTGCGTTTGTTTTGAAAAGACCTACAGCTTATGTCTGATACTAAATGGTATTGTTTACGTGTCGTATCTAATAAAGAACGAAAAATAAAAGAAAGGTTAGATTTAGAAATAAATCGTTCCGAGTGGAGAGATATTGTTTTAAATATAATAGTACCCACTGAAAAAATTTATAAAATACGCAATGGTAAAAAGGTTATACAAGAGAGAACCCTTACACCTGGTTATATTATGGTAGAAGCCATACCTTCAAAATTTTCAGTAGATATAGTGCAAACTTTAGCATCTGTAAAAGATGTTATAAATTTCTTGGGTGGTGATAAGCCTATTCCAATGAAAGATGAAGAATCTAAAAGATTACTAAGTAAGGTAGATACTTCAGAAGAACAAGGCGAATCTTTGGCTGAACCTTTTATTATAGGAGAAGAAGTGAAAGTTACTGAAGGTCCTTTCCAAAATTTTGTGGGATCAATTCAAGAAATTAATGAAGAAAAGAAAAAACTAAAGGTGATTATCAAGGTTTTTGGTAGAGGCACCGAAGTGGAATTAAACTTTATGCAAGTAGAAAAACAATCATAAATAATTATTTAATAGTATGGCAAAGGACGTAGAAGTTTTTATTAAACTACAGGTAAAAGGCGGTCAAGCAAATCCTGCTCCTCCAGTAGGTCCAGCTCTTGGTTCGAAAGGGGTTAACATTATGGAGTTTTGCAAGAGATTCAATGCTGAAACACAAGATAAAATGGGCCAGATTTGTCCAGTTGTTATCTCTGTTTACAAGGATAAATCTTTTACTTTTGTAATCAAAACGCCACCTGCATCTGTATTGTTGAAGCAAGCTGCTGGAATTCCAGACAATAAACCAGCTTCTGCTCAACCTAACAGAAATAAAGTTGGTAAAGTTTCATGGGAACAAGTAAGAAAAATTGCTGAAACAAAAATGACTGACCTAAACTGTTTTACAGTTGAATCTGCCATGAGAATGGTTGCAGGTACAGCTAGAAGTATGGGTATTGTTGTTGACGGAGCAGCACCTTGGTCTTAAAATGTATGAGGTTGACCTCGACCTCTTTTTTATTAATCTTTAAAACAATTTTAAAATGGCTAAAATGAGCAAAAAGAAAGCAGAAGCTCTCAAAAAAGTTGATGCCACTAAATTGTATTCTCTTGAGGAAGCAATGTCCGTCTTAAAAGACGTGAACTATGCGAAATTTAACGCTTCAGTTGACATTCACGTTAGACTAGGAGTTGATCCAAGAAAGGCAGATCAGAATCTGAGAGGTTCTATAACTCTACCTCATGGAACTGGAAAAGAGAAGAAAGTTTTAGTGTTTTGTACCCCAGATAAGGTACAAGAAGCATTGGATGCAGGAGCAGACTATGCTGGATTAGATGAGTATGTTGAAAAAATTTCAGGCGGTTGGACAGACATCGATGTGATTGTTGCAATGCCGAGTGTTATGGTGCAAGTAGGGAAATTAGGACGCGTATTAGGTCCTAGAAACTTAATGCCAAATCCCAAAACAGGAACTGTTACTGCAAATGTAGGAGATGCTGTTAAAGAGATTAAGAAGGGTAAAACTTCATTTAGGGTTGATAAATACGGTATCATCCATACTTCAGTAGGTAGAATGTCTTTTACATCAACTCAGTTAATTGAGAATGCTAAGGAGGTTGTTGATACTTTAGTAAAAATTAAACCATCTACTGCCAAAGGTACTTATGTTAAGTCTATAACAATAGCCTCAACAATGAGTCCTGGTATCAAGATAGATCCTAAAGAAGCAAGGTAATTTATTTTTTAATTCAAGTTCTAAACTTATACATATGACACGTGAAGAAAAAGCTGAAGTTATTGAACAACTCAGCAATCAATTCATCTCTTCCCGTTATTTTTATATAACAGATCACTCTTCTTTAACTGTAGAGAAAACCAATGCGTTAAGAAGAATCTGTTTCGAAAAAGGCATTGAAATGACTGTGGTAAAGAATTCCTTTATCAAAAAAGCATTGTTGCGTGCCTCAGGTGAAAATAACGAAAATTATGATGAACTTATTTCATCGTTAAAAGGTTTTTCTGCTGTAATGTTTACAGAAACAGGAAATCTACCCGCTAAACTAATTAAAGACTTTAGAGGGGATGATCAAAAGCCAATGGTTAAAGCTGCTTTTATCGATTCAGCAATCTTTGTAGGTGATGATCAATTAGATGCTCTTGTTAAAATTAAATCAAAAGCAGAATTACTTGGTGAACTTATCGGATTGTTACAGTCTCCAATTCAAGGTGTTCTTGGTTCGCTTCAATATGGTAGCAATACCATTGGGGGCTTATTGAAAACACTTGAGGAAAGAGGTTAAATTGGCTTCCACCAACATCAATAATATTATTAATTTGTAAAATTCTAAACTAAATAAAATGGCGGATTTAAAAAACTTGGCCGAACAATTGGTCAACCTTACAGTAAAAGAAGTTAAAGAACTAGCTGACATCCTAAAAGATGAGTATGGAATCGAACCTGCTGCTGCTGCTGTAGCTGTTGCTGCTCCAGGTGCTGGTGCTGCTGCTGCTGCTCCTGTTGAGCAAACTGAGTTTGATGTTATCTTAAAATCAGGTGGTGCCAACAAATTAAATGTGGTTAAAGAAGTTAAAAATTTATTAGGTCTAGGTCTTAAAGAGGCTAAAGATTTAGTAGATGGAGCTCCTTCTCCAGTAAAGGAAAAAGTATCTAAAGATGAGGCTGAAAAAATTAAAGCTGCTTTAGAAGCTGCCGGAGCTGAGGTTGAAATTAAGTAATACGAATGGGATAGGTCTATTTCCTTAAAATAGCTTATCCCTACAAATAATAAGGCTTAGTTACGAAAGTAACTAAGCCTATTACACGTATATTCATTCAACCTGTTTTTTTTATCTGTTGTAAATAAATACCGAATGGCAAATAAAACTTCATCTAACCAGGTAGAGCATTCTAATGTTAGGTTTAACTTTGGTAAAGTTAAACATGACTCTCATTATCCTGATTTTTTGGAAATTCAATTGAAATCTTTCGAAGAATTCTTTCAGCTTGAAACTATCACAGAAAATAGAATCAATGAAGGACTTTATCAAGTTTTTCAAGAAAATTTCCCTATTTCAGATGCTAGAAATATATTCGTTCTAGAATTCTTAAATTATTTTATTGATCCTCCCAGATATTCTATTGAAGAATGTATGGACAGAGGTCTAACATACAGTGTACCCCTCAAAGCAAAAATGAAATTATCGTGTAATGACGAAGAACATGTTGATTTTGAGCAAACTGTACAAGATGTATTTTTAGGTAATATTCCTTACATGACACCCAAAGGTACTTTTGTTATTAATGGTGCGGAGAGAGTAATTGTTTCTCAATTACACAGATCACCAGGGGTGTTTTTTGGACAAAGCAAACACCCGAATGGTACAAAAATCTATTCGGCAAGAGTGATCCCATTTAAGGGTGCTTGGATGGAATTTGCTACAGATATTAATTCTGTCATGTATGCCTACATCGATAGAAAGAAAAAGTTTCCTGTAACTACGCTACTGAGAGCAATTGGATTTGACTCCGATAGAGATATTCTCAATTTATTTGGATTAGCAGATGAAATTCCTGCATCCAGATCAAGTTTGGAGGCTAACCTTGGTAGAAAATTAGCTGCTCGTGTTCTAAGAACCTGGGTAGAAGATTATGTAGATGAGGACACAGGTGAAGTAGTTTCTATTGAAAGAAATGAAATCATTCTTGAAAGAGACGTAATTCTTGACGAATCAAATATTGAAGAAATTCTTGTGACTGGTGTTGATAACATTATTTTACAAAGAGAAGATATCGAAGAAGATTACTCAATCATATACAATACCTTGCAAAAGGATACTTCAAATTCAGAAATTGAAGCTGTTCAACATATTTACAGACAATTAAGAGGCTCTGATCCCCCGGATGATGAGACAGCGAGAGGTATTATTGAAAAATTGTTTTTCTCGGACAAGCGCTACAGTTTGGGCGAAGTTGGTCGTTATAAAATCAATAAAAAGCTTGAATTAACTACCTCAATTGATACAATTGTCTTAACCAAGGAAGATATTATTTCAATTGTTAAGTATCTCGTTAAGTTAATAAATTCTAAAGCTGAGATTGATGATATTGATCACCTTAGCAATAGAAGAGTACGTACTGTTGGCGAACAATTATATGCCCAATTTGGTGTAGGTCTTGCCAGAATGGCTAGAACTATCAGAGAGCGTATGAATGTACGTGATAATGAGGTATTTACTCCAGTAGATTTAATTAATGCAAGAACTTTATCTTCGGTGATCAATTCTTTTTTTGGAACCAGTCAGCTTTCTCAGTTCTTAGATCAAACCAATCCTTTATCTGAAATTACGCACAAAAGAAGAATTTCAGCACTTGGACCAGGCGGTTTATCCAGAGAGAGAGCAGGTTTCGAAGTTCGTGACGTTCACTATTCCCACTATGGACGTTTATGTACGATCGAAACACCTGAAGGACCAAATATTGGATTGATATCTACTCTGTGTGTTCATGCCAAGGTAAACAAGATGGGTTTTATCGAAACACCTTACATGAAAGTACATAAGGGTGGTAAAATTAACTTCAATGACAATCCAATTTATCTTTCAGCTGAAGAGGAAGATTATGGAATTATTGCACAAGCTAATACGCCCGTAGACAAAAACGGTGTTTTTGCCACAGATAGAATAAAGTGTAGAGATAATGGTGAATTCCCAGTTTTAGGTCCAGAAGAAGTAAATTATATCGATATTGCTCCCAATCAGATTGTAGGTGTTTCTGCATCTTTAATCCCATTCTTATCTCATGATGACGCGAATAGAGCTCTGATGGGTTCTAACATGCAGCGTCAAGCTGTACCTTTGCTTAAACCAACCGCACCTATTGTAGGTACTGGTCTTGAAGCAAAAG
>CAZNNX010000155.1:0-6298 GCA_964574485.1 uncultured Saprospiraceae bacterium
TTGGGGGTAGATTGATGACAATATTTTGAAAAAGGGTATCAAAACCAACCTGGTTACCAACAATGAATCGAACTGTATAGGTTCCACTCTGCAAATACTGATGAACAGGATTTTGTAGTTGAGAAGTATCGCCGTCACCAAAAGACCAGGACCAAGAATTAGGACTTAGTGTACTGGAGTCTCTAAAACTTACTAAGCCACTGCAATTTGCAAATGAACCAAATTGAGCCACAGGAGGAACTGTAGGAACTATACACAATGGAGGCAAATCAAATGCTTCTGTCTGATCAGCTCTTGATGCGGAACTACCTTGGGTTGCACTGAATCCTAAGCCCCTTCTGGCAAAAACCTCCCATATCATACATCTATTCACGCCGTTATACAAGATAGAATCCGCTAACAAAATAGCATCTCTGCCATCAACAAAACCTGGGTCACAGGGTTGTAACTTTAAAGCAGCAATGACTAATTTCATTATTTTATTATTACCTCCATTGCCAGTATATAAATTGCTGTCATATCCATACCGATTGATGAATGCCCAAGATAAGTCCCACAACATAGTGCACCAGACAAATCCAACACCATGAGGTACTGTTAAAGCAGTATTATTGGTATTGGCATAAGTGTAATTATTTACAGCAAAGCTAGTGCTGTAAGGTGCCGGTCTGATGCCACCCCCATTGGTTGGTTGACCCGATACATAATTACCAATTCCACGGGCATTGGTAGCGGTATCACCAGGCTCAATAGTAAGCATAAGTCCAAACCAATCAGACCAACCCTCTCCCATTTGTTCATCACCCCCCAAACAATTCGAATTTGCAGGTCCTCCAGTCAGACGTGTTGAGATACCATGACCATATTCGTGTGCAATAACACAATTCTCAAAATCACAATCCAGGTCGTAGTTGGAACCATTATCTACAATCGTACCATTCACAGTTGTTCCTGCAATTAATGCATTAATTATTGGGTCTCCATCTGCTTGAGAAATCATCAGAGATGGGATATTGATGGTTGTACTTGTTCCGCCCATTACGATAGGAGCACCTGCTGCATTGTTTACAACGATTACCGCTATGGCACCTGCATTTTGAGCTGCCTGTACCTTGGCAACAAAATTACATGTTCCTCTTCTCACAACGGCAATCTTACCACTAATGGCAGCTGCATTGGTTAACGCATCACAACCATCGTAAAAATCGGTAGTGGCATCAGTCATTAATACAAAATTTGAAGTAATCGGAGTTGTTGGTATCGCTGGACCAAATCCGGCAGGTATGGCTGCATATTGCCCTGATAAATTCGCAGGACTGTTCACTGTAAGCAAATATGCCAATCCATTAGTCCATAAATACATCTGCATACGGGGTCTTGTTCCCTCTGCTGGTGTTGCGAAATTCGCATTATTTGTTCCACTTCCATCCTGTGCATCTGCTATCACACCATCATTTCCCGTACCTCCTCTTCCGTAGTTGTTTTCTTGAAAATTACCACTTTGGTCGTCAAATCCATGATTATACCAGATATCATGCATAATGTTATTCATGTAAAACAAGTTCGTAATGGCTGCGTCCTGATAACCACTTGGCTGTTGATTTAAATTCAAGGGAAAGTCAAAATTCAAACTATTTGTACCATTGGGTGCATAGCCAGCCGTATTATCACCATTGGCATCTTCTGTAGCATAAACATTATTGCCACGTGTTATGGTGTATTCTGCTCCGGCCACTCCATTGGTATCATGCCATCCAAAAGGAGAAGCCAAGGCATTGTATGGACCAACAAGCAATGATCTGCCACCGTATATCGGACTTTCTACAGGAATCGGGAAAACCCTGTACTGATCGGTAGTTGGTGGCAATGGCATCTCATCCTCTTTATTTGGTATGGGTCTTTTTGTATGAC
The DNA here is from genome assembly GCA_964574485.1 of uncultured Saprospiraceae bacterium. Classification (GTDB taxonomy): domain Bacteria; phylum Bacteroidota; class Bacteroidia; order Chitinophagales; family Saprospiraceae; genus Saprospira. Next base: position 1,912 of record CAZNNX010000155.1, read on the forward strand.
CATGCTTATGATTACAATGACCAAAATCGCAAGAAACAACCCAATCAAGTTTATCTATAATTTTACCGGATTGGGCATCAACCCGAACCGACCACCAATGCTTTTTATCTAATTGATAAATATCCAGGTCCCAGCAAAGTACTAATTTTCCATTATCTGTTGGTTGGAACATTAATTGTACCTTAATATCCTCCAGCGACAAAGCATTTGCCCTAAAAATATATTTTTTATCCTTTACTTCAAGTAAATCAATAACTGATTCATGCTGAAGACCCAATTGTTGCGCAGCTTTTACTATAGCTTCCTGTGGATTTATAAGCGGTGCTGTCTGATTTACTTTTGATGAAATAGATTGTATTAATCTGTTACCTACAGAAATTACCTGAGATCCTCTGATATTAAAATTTGCCTGTGCTTTGTAAATTTCAATACCCAAAAAGGTTTGTCTGATGTAAACATGAGAAAGATTTAGATTTTCTGACCTGTAATTATCTGTGACAACATAGTCTTTCAGATCATTTTCCTCAACTCCAAGTTGATCTATGTGTTCCTTTATAAATTGATCTACAATGAATTTATTGTCTTGACCAAATTGAATTTGAATAGACAAAAACAAAAGGAGGATTGTAAAAAATATTCTCATAGGATCTGATTAATAGATACAAAAATACATAATAATTTGGACGATAAAAAAGTAAATTCCATGGGGTGGAAGCAAAACAAAATATTATTACGTTATTAATCAACAACCTTAAAACAATAAAGATGAAAAAAGTGATACTGTTCATTCTTAGTTTATGCATTTTTCAATTTGTTTCTGCTCAATGCAATATAAATTTTACCATTAATTCAGTTGACTGCTTCGGCGCCAGCACTGGGTCAATTTTAACAAATTGCAGTGGACAATCTCCATTTCAATATCAATGGGACAACAGTTCAACCACTGCAAATCTCAGTGGATTACAGGCTGGCACCTATTGTCTTACAATTACTGATAACTCCGGATGTACTGCTACCCAATGTGCAACTGTTAATCAACCATCTACTCCATTGCAAGGTAATATAAATCTATTATCACCAGTGACATGCTTTGGCGGGAACAATGGTTGTTTGATTGGAACTGCATCCGGTGGTGTTGCGCCTTACACTTTTTTATGGTCAAATGGCCAGATTGCAAATCCAATCTGTGGATTACCCTCGGGTATATTTCAAATGTTTATAACTGATGCAAACGGCTGCACCATACAAATTCCCGCACTTGTTCCTCAACCCCAACCCCTTGTTGCAGGTATTTTTAACCAAACAAGTGTTACCTGTAATGGGGCTTCCAACGCCTTGGCTCAAGTTTCAACAAATGGCGGAACTTCTCCATATTCTTACATTTGGTCCTCTTCAGCAGGAAATCAAACTACAGCTTCAGCCACAGGACTTTCATCCGGAATACATTGCGTTACTGTGATTGACGCGAATAATTGTACTGATAGCACCTGTGTTCAAATTCTAAATGGGCAGATGTCTGTATTCATGAGACATGACTCCTGTGGAGGTGCTTTGATTGACTCTGTCAGAGGACAGTCTCCATTTTTTTATAGCTGGTCTAATGGACAAACTGGAAACAGACTAAGTGGTGTTAATGTGGGCAATTATACGGTAACAGTAATTGATGCCCTGGGATGTTCAGTAGTTGATACAATTTATATTAGTAATCAGTTTTTTCTACCAAATTCATCTATTTATCATCCTAATGTAAATGGAACTATCATAACCAGTTCCTGTACACAAAATGACGGGGCAATTAATCAAAGTATACAAGGCATGAGCAATCCTCTGTTTCTTTGGAATAATCAATCAACCACACAGAATATCAATAATTTATCTTCGCAATGGTATAGTTGCAGCATTACTGATGCCAATGCCTGTACTGTCGTAAGAAATTATTTTGTTCCTTTGGACACAAGCTGTGTAGTTCGAATCAATGGATATATTTATGATATTTCAGTTAGTAATCAGTGCAATTCTTTAGGCGCGACTGTTTTGCCAAACCAGATGATTCGTTTGCAACCCTCGGGTCAAATCACATTCACCAACTCTCTTGGATTTTATGAATTTAGATCTTCTCCAGGTAATTACACCATCGAGATTGTAAACCCAGGCAACAACTATATTTATGTTTGTCCTTCCACTCAAAACATTCCTGTTACGGCTAACATAGTTGGAAATCAATATAGCAATCAGAATTTTTATCTGCAGAGTAATGTAGCGCGTGATATTTCCGTAGAACTTTTCAATATAGGTTCACTTAGACCTGGTTTTCCCTTTTATGGATATGCTTTGGCTTGCAACCGAGGACAGACTCCCATAAGTGGTAACTTAGAAATTCATTATGATTCAAGAATGGTTTTTGACTCTATTTGGTGCAGTACAATTTCAAATTTTCAAGTTCAATCCATAAATACACTCACTCAAACCATAAACCTAACCTATTCTAATTTAGCCCCAGGCGCTTGTGAAATTATCCGGATGGCTTATAATGTGCCCATTACAGTTCCTTTAAACTCAAATATTTTATTTTCGGCCTTGATTAACCCCGTAACAAATGATTTAGATCAATCAAACAATTACGATAGTTTGACCATGGTAAGTATCGGTTCTTATGATCCTAATGAAAAAAGAGTTGACGGAGAATTCCTTACATGGAATCAGATAGATTCTGCCTCAATGCTACCTACCGAAAATACCTTACATTACACAATTCATTTCCAAAACCTGGGAAATGCCGAGGCTATAAGAGTCGAAATAAAAGATACTTTGTCAACCGACCTTTTAGTTAACACAATTAGAAATATACATTTGTCACATCCCGGATATGTAATAGTAGAAGGTCAATCACTCATTTTCTATTTTGACCAAATCATGCTTCCCGCAGCAATACAAAATGAACCCGCAAGCCATGGATTTGCTTCCTTTACCATTAATAGAAATTCGAATTTACCCTTAGGAGCCTTTATTGATAATAGTGCTTCCATCTACTTTGATTTTAATCCTCCAGTGGTAACCAATACTTCACATGTATTGATTTCACAACCTACTGAGATTACAAAAAAAGAGGATGAAATTGAATTTAAAATTTATCCACTTCCGATAATCAATAAATTCTTCATTGAGCCGATTGATTATACTGGACAGTTCCATATTGGGCTTTATGATCATTTAGGTCAAAAAATATTTGAATGCTCAAACCTAGCGGAAAAAAGAGAAATTGATGTCAACCAGCTTCCAGCAGGAATATTTTTCATGCAAATCAAAAAAGAAAACGGCTCAATTCAATCTTATAAATTATTTAAAATAAAATGAGCTTGGTAATAAACCAAGCTCAAATGATTACATTATTTTTAATATAAGCTGCGGATATAAATTACTTGCCTTGAAAATTTGCCTTTCTTTTTTCTAAAAAAGCTTGAGCGCCTTCAATAAAATCAGCTGTATTGGCAGTATTAGAAAACTCAATTACTTCACGATTAAAACCGCTCGTATCAAAATAAGCCTGAACAGTTTCTACAATTTTCTGAATTGCTACCGGGGCCTTTGATGCAATTTTTTCAATAATCTCCGTAGCTTTTCCAATTAATTCAGTTGAATCAACCACATGATTCAACAACCCCAGACGATATGCCTCTGATGCGGTTAACATATCTGCTGTCATGAGCAATTCAATAGCCTTAGATTTACCAATATATTGAATAAGTCTTTGGGTACCACCATAACCTGGAATCAATCCTAAGTTTACTTCGGGCTGTCCAAATTTGGCTTGTTCCGTTGCTATTCTCATATGACATGCCATAGCCAATTCACAACCACCTCCCAAGGCAAAACCATTTACAGCAGCAATTACAGGTTTATGAAATCTTTCAATACTAAAAAATATATCCTGACCACTTTGAGACATTTCCAAAGCTCCTTGCGGATCCAATCCACTAAATTCGGATATATCAGCTCCGGCAACAAAAGCTTTTTCTCCGGCTCCTGTTATTACTACTCCCTTAAGGGGTTGAATCGTCTTATGGCCCTCCTCAAAAAAATGTTTTAGCTCTGCCAAAGTCTGGCGATTCAAGGCATTTAAAGATTTAGGGCGATTGATTGTCAGAATTGCTATTTGATTTTGATTTTCAATCAAAATATTTTCGTAGTTCATAATTTTATATATTTCTAGTGGTAAATTTATTTTTAATGAATAATAAAACTAAAAATAAAATCGTAGAGCCAATCGTCAAGAAAAGACTTAAATTCCAAAAGGGCGGTTGATAGATCAACTCTATTTTATATGTACCGGAGTTTAGGGGAATTCCCATCAAACCTAATTGTGCAGGAAATAATTTAGAATTTTTAC
>CAZNNX010000156.1:0-6286 GCA_964574485.1 uncultured Saprospiraceae bacterium
GTCGTTTGATGGGTGCAATTTCGATGAACAACATGATGGTTGACTCTCAAAAAAGAAAACAAATGCTCCTTACATTAGTCGTATTACTTTTAGTGTTATATGTAGCAACTGCCATTAAATTTGATGGAAGTTTTCACTTTCATTTTCTACCATTAGAAAATCTGTGGCCTTTTTTATTACTTACCTTGGTTAATTATTTTGCCTTTATTTTGGGTAAGGGTAAAACAGCGAAAACCCTTTTCACCTTTGTATTTTTTATTTTACTATTCCTTTTCCTTTCAATCTTATTGGGAGGTTATGCATCTCTTTGGTTGTTATTGGGCATTGGATTATTCAACTCAATTATATGGTCGAATATTTTCACACTCACTATCTCCAAGCAAGGCAAAAAAACATCTTTGATTTCTTCCTTATTAATCATGGCCGTTGTGGGGGGAGCCATTTTACCTTTAATACAAGGTTGGATGATTGACAGGTTGGGCATGCGTATTTCATTCCTGATTCCTGTTTTAGGTTATTCCTATTTATTATTTTTTGGATTTTTCCACTTAAAAAATGAAGCCCATGAAAAATAATAAGCATATCGTAGGAATTGATATAGGAGGAAGTCATACGACAATTGGATGGGTAAACGAGGAAGGTGTTGTCGTAAAAAAAATTGATTTTAGTTTAAAACCTTATGTTCATATAGATGATTTTATATTGAAAATAAGACAAGAAATTACTACTTCTCCTTTAATCTGCCATGGCATTGGCATTGGAGCTCCTAATGGGAATTATTTTACGGGAATGATAGAGTTTGCTCCCAATCTTCCCTGGTCTGGCAAGATTAATTTATGTGAATTACTACAGAGTTATTTTCCAGAAATTCCAATTTATATTACAAATGATGCCAATGCAGCTGCCATGGGAGAGTATCGTTACGGTTGGGGAAAAGAAAATACGTTAGAGGATTTTATCATGATCACTTTAGGAACTGGTCTTGGCTCCGGCATTTTTATAAAAGGTGAAATTGTTTATGGCCATGATGGATTTGCAGGCGAAATAGGTCATATGATTGTTGATCCCTCAGGTAGGTTATGTGGTTGTGGAAGAAAAGGTTGCCTGGAGAGATACGCCTCAGCTACCGGACTGGAATTAACAAGTTTGGAATTTTTAAATAAAAAAAGAATATCTCCAGATTGGTTTGAAAATCCAGACCAACCCAAAGCGAAGGAGGTATATGTAGCTGCGATGGCAAATGACCCGGGCGCACTTGAAATTTTTGATTATACTGCAAAAATATTGGCTACAGGATTGGCAAATGCTGTTTGTTTCAGCAGTCCAAAAAAAATTATACTATTTGGAGGCCTGGCAAAGGCAGGAGAAATTCTGATACAACCTTTACAAAAATATTTTGAAGAAGCTTTGTTACAGATTTATAAAAACAAAGTTGAAATAATGGTTTCTAAATTAGAAGAAAATGACGCGGCTGTATTAGGTGCGGCTGCATTAATCTATGAAGCAATGTCCAAATGAGGATTATTGAATTTGTCTCTTAGATTAACCCATCTTAATTCATGTAAGTTCCTTACATCTTGCCTATATCAGATAACCTTTTAACAACCTTGTATATTTTTTTAAGTTGTTGAATATCTACGTAAAAAGGATCATGGTCAAAATAATTATCAGAGATTAATTTCAATTGAACCAGTTTATCATTTTTGAACATTTTTTTGATGCGTTTGACCATTACACCTTCATGAGTGACAACGGCATATACATCCTGTTCATTCACCTGATCCATGATATCCATCTGTTTAGCAATGACAATATCACCGTTTACTAAAGTTGGTTGCATGGAATTACCCTGTATTGAAAAAGCCACAAGATCTTTATCCTGCACACCGGGAAGTTGAATAAAACTATTTTGCTCAGCAGAACCTGCAGAGGTAGAACTTCCAGCTAAAGCGGGAACAGATGTGTACAAAACTCTTGCAAATAGTGATTCCTCAACTGCATCCTGTGAATTAGAAACTGTTTTTTTGGTTTGAACAGAGATTTCACCCTCTCCCTGAAACATAAATTCCTTGCTGATTTGATAGGCGTCACAAAATTTATCAGCTGCTTCAAATGATATGAGCCTCTCATCGTTCAAATATTTTAGAATTATATGACCATGCGCCCTTCTTCCAAAAATTTTATCAGAAATGGCAGAGAGACCTTTTGAGTGGCTATTTCTAACAATAATCCCCTGATCCTCCAAATACTTAAATGCAGACTTAAATCTTTCATTTAGTGCTTCTCTTGATTCTTTCATAGTTTTAAATTTACAATGTGCGATAACACAAATATAAAACAAAATATATCTATTTAAAACTTTTTGTTGCTTTATTTTTAAAAACAAAACAAAAAAAAGGGAGCTGACAAGCTCCCTTTACAATTTATATCCCTTTGATTAGATACCACCCAAAGCAGCAATAGCAGCAGCAGCAGTAATTGCATAAATTACTATAATTAAAATATATAGTACGATGAATACAATACTCAGGATCAAGGCAATATTAGCCATTTTAGTTCCTTCCTGTTTTTTAGCAATGATCGCCAATATTAAACCCACGATTGGAAAAATAAAAGCAAAAACCAAAGCTAAGATTGATAACATGTTTCCTTCTTGCTCTCCTTGAATCACATCAATTCTCTTCTGAATTCTTTCTTTTTGCTTTTCAGATTTTGCAGCAGCTTTCTTCGCTTCTAACTTAGCTACTTTTGCCTGTTGCTTGCTTTCTTTCTTGATAGAAGTGCCCTGACCCTCTACAGAAGCTGTTTGCATTGGAACCATAGCAGATGTTGTAAAAATAACTGTAGCTAAAGCAAACATAAACAACATAGTTAAATTTTTCACTTGTTTCATAACATGTAAGTTTTAAAGTTAATAATTAATGATTCTAGCCCTTAGGCGTATATATCCTAAAAACTGAACAAAACTAACAATTTTTAACGTATACTTCAATTTTTTTATGGTAATTATCAACTTTATATTGATTCACGTCAACCAAAAATTGAAAAAATGACGCCCAATAGAAATAAGAATTTAATATTAAGCCAATAAAAAAGGGCTTCAAAGAAGCCCTACTAATTTTAAAACAACAATCAATCAACAATCATAGACTTTCGATCCAAATCCTGCTGTTTTATATTATCCGGTAATTTTCTGAACTCATATTGTTGGTTCCTTAACTGAGGAATAAAACCAGCTTCCCTTATGGCATCCTGAATTCCCTGAGCAGTAAATCGAAAAGAAGCACCTGCAGCCGAGACAACATTCTCCTCAATCATGATAGACCCAAAATCATTTGCGCCAGCATGCAAACAAAGTTGTGCCACCTGCTTTCCAACAGTCAACCAGGAAGCCTGAATATTTTTTATATTAGGTAACATAATCCGACTCATGGCGATCATTCTAATATAATTTTCTGCATCAACAGACCTGCTTTTTATTTTTAGTTTATTTAAAATTGTATTCTCATCCATAAAAGGCCAGGGAATAAAAGCAATAAAACCTTTGGAATCTGCAGGCTTTTCAGATTGCACCTGCCTCAACCATACTAAATGCTCAAAACGCTCATAATTAGTTTCAATATGTCCAAACATCATTGTAGCAGAGGTTGTCAAATGCAATTGATGCGCTGCTCTCATCACATCCAGCCACTCTTGTCCAGAACATTTCCCCCTGGAAATTCTTCGTCTGACTCGATCATTCAATATTTCAGCACCAGCACCGGGTAGGGAATCCAGCCCTGCCCGAATAAGAGCCTGAAGTACTTCCGTATGTGATTTTTTTTCTAATTTGGCAATATGTGCAATTTCCGGAGGACCCAATGCATGAAGCTTGAGCTCAGGATACATTTCCTTTAATTTTGAAAATAAATCCACATAATAAGAAAGCCCCAGATCCGGATGATGGCCACCCTGTAAAAGCAACTGATCACCACCATACTCAAAAAGTTCATCAATTTTTTGCTTGTATTGTTCTATGGACGTAATATATACTTCTTCATGACCCGGAGGTCTAAAAAAATTACAAAACTTACAATTGGCAATGCAAACATTTGTAGTATTAGAATTCCTGTCGATAATCCAGGTAACTTCATTTCCGGGAACCTGCTGAAAACGCAGTTCATGAGCAACCTCCATCAATGCAGCCGTTGGTGCATTTTCAAATAAAAAAACACCCTCCTCAATTTCAAGATGTTCAAAACCCAGTGCTTTTTCTAATAATAGTTCAACTTTCATACAATTAAATTCATTACAAAATTAAACATCTAACAACAAATCTGCTCACAATGTTATATCTATCCTTATAGAAATGCAAAACTGTACCCTAATAATTAAAAAACTTTTAAATATTATACCAAAAATAAGAATCTAATCTTTTTGTATTCTAAATTTGAGTTAGAATTCATTTCATATCATATGACTCTTTTTTACGCTTTGCTTGTTGGCAGTTTTTTCATCCTAAGTTCTTGTGACAATTCAATTCAAATTTATCAAACAACAGATCTAAAATCTCAAAAGGCGGTGAATCTTGTAAATAAAAATCCACAGGATGTACAGTATGAGAATTGGATTGTAGGCACCTGGCAAAATAATGGACAATCAGCACTGATGAGTTTTTATGAAGATGGCAGCTTTCGAAGATTTGCTATAGCTGACGAAATACCGGATGAAGAGGAAGAGCTTGACCATGGAAAATGGCTCATTGAAAATGGAAAACTTAAATTGACAATCAGCTCCAACGACATGGAAATTCATGATTTGTACTGGTCAGGAGATAGCCTGGTATACTTCGGTGATATCGAAAGTGAATACGACTCAACATTTGGAACGAAAGAGGAATTTATTTTGCAAATGGGTTTTATTAAGATAAATGATTTATGAGAATTAAACTTGAAATCAAAACCGAATGCATTTTCTCCACCCAGGTTTCTGTGAGGGTATATGACCTAAATTATGGCAATCATGTTTCTAATGATGCAATCCTGAGATTTGCGCATGAGGCAAGGGTGCAATGGCTAAAATCGATGAATTGGTCTGAGGCAAATATTGAAACCAAAGGCATTATAATGTCTGACGCGGCCATTCAGTATATATCAGAAGGTTTTTTGGGTGACCAGATTGAAATACAAATTCATTTGGATGATCTTAGCCGCGTTGGTTTTGATTTGTACTACAACATGATAAATACAACTCAATCTAAGGTGCTGGCACAGGTAAAAACAGGAATTCTATTTTTTGATTACCAAAATAGAAAAGTTTGCGCTGTACCGGATGAATTTAAAAACAGAATAATTTAGTATCTCCACTGATGGAGCAATTTGACAAATATTTTGGCCAAATTTTTTGCATCATCTATACCTCTGTGTTGGGTACCTTCAAATTCAAATCCTTCCATCCGAAGAGCATTATGAAGACCAACTGGATTTCTTAATCCTTTTATTTTGGCATATTGCCATTTCAAATTAACATGTTCATTAGTCCAATCATCATCCAGATGAAACTGCAAACAATTTTTTGATAAAATTTTTTGATCAAACATTCCCCAGGAGCAAAGTAAATACTCTTGTTCGATATCAATCCAATCGATAAATTTTTGTACAACTTCAGGATAGGGTAATGCCCTGTTGATATCAATCTGGCTGATATGGGTTAAATTTCTACAAAAATCAGATAATTGAGGATGCTCTGTAGGCTTAACAAAGGATTCAAAACTATGTATAAATTTTCCATTTTCATTGACCTTCAAAGCACCGATTTCAATTATTTCCTGTACCCTGCCCTTTCTTTCAAAGTCATTTTCCCAACAGGTTGCCTCTAAATCAAAAATTATATAGTTCATAACTAGATAGTAAAAAACCACTTCTTGGGAAGTGGTTTACAAGTACATATTTATTCTTCATCATCTGCATCTGCCTCTGATTCTGTATCATCATCGCCCTCGTCGTCATCATCATCGTCCTCATCGTCATCGTCATCAAATTTTTCCTGACCATCGATATCATCGTAAGCACTTTCTGGAGCTTCTTTGAATACTTTTTCAACCTCATCTTTTACTCCGTCAAACATTTCCTCATCACCTCCAATGGCAAAATCGTCACGGAGTACGCCGTCGCTATCATAATCTTCATCATCTTCAATGATTTGAACAGCTTCTCTGACAGTCATTCTCACAAGATAGTATATATCTTCTGTATCAAAAGGCAGGGCAGATACCCTTTTGTTGTTACGATCAGTATAATATACCAAA
>CAZNNX010000157.1:0-6271 GCA_964574485.1 uncultured Saprospiraceae bacterium
CCATCCCTGGATGGCTACGGATATTGTGTTTTTAGCTGTGAGGCACATTTTGAACGCCTTCCCAATACTGAAAAAATGGTTGATATGATTGAAGGTTATGGACAGGAAATGAATCAAAATCATTTCAATTGTTTTGATGTAACTATGAAAACCTGGGATGATGAGGCACTTGGGGAAGAAAAAGACAGCGAAGAAAAGGTGAAAAAGTTTGAGAACAAATATGGTATTTCCAATCCAGCACCCAAACCTAAACCTAAAATTGAAGTCAAGCCTGCAGAAACCAAAGATACAGTAAAAGTGGCTCCCCCTGTACCTCTAAAAGAAAAAATTGACACGATCAAAAAGGTGGAGATCAAACCCAAGGCAGTACTTTCAGAAGATCCTGACAATCCCTACCCTATTCCCAGATTGAGATCTAAAGAAGATTTGGATTGTAATCGCAAATTGGTCTTATCCCATATTATTTTTCAAGATAACAGTGTAAGTTTTAGTTCTTCCATTGCTTCCAAGGAAACCTTGTATATTCTGCATGATTATCTCAAAGAGAGGCCCCAAGCTTCTGTTACTTTAATTGGTCATACAGATATTTTCGGGAAGCCCGACAAAAACATGGAACTTTCCAGACAGCGTGCAGTTAGTGTACAAAGATGGCTTTCTATGATGGGTATTCATCCCAAACGAATTAAAATCGAATACAAGGGTCCCAGTCAACCTTTGTTTCCTCAGGGAAATGCACTGAACAGAAGGGTTGAACTCATTTTGCATTGCAATTAAATACGGTCTTCAATCTGAATTTTAAATTTATTCTGATCCTCCCAATCCTGAAACTCTGCCAGGGTATTGTGATAATTCTGTAAAATAATTCCGATCAGGGCCATATCATCCATCAAGCCAAAGCCAAAAAAATCAGGCATAATATCAAAAGGCATCAGTAAGTATAGCAATGCGATGACGCTCATCAAAAGAACTTGCATGGGAATATTTCTGTATATGCCAGTGGCATAGGCTTTCAGCAAACGATATATTAAAAAAAGTTGAGAGGAGAATTCTTTTTTTAATTCATTTCTATCTTTAAAGCTTAAGAGATAATCTTTACATTGAGACAGTAAATGAACAAGAAGCAATGGTTTTCTGAGAATTCTTTTGGCTTTTTTCTCTAAAAATTTATACAAATAGGAATCTAGGAAGCTATTCAAATCAAAATTCATAATTACATGTAATATGGCAATATATAAAGGTAAACAAAAATGCTGTTGATTTGAGGTTTCGTTGATGTGATCCTTTAGAATTTCAAAAAAAATGTACCTTTGTGATACAATTTCATTCATTTAATAAATCTTACTACATATGAATTTTGACATTATCGTAGTTGGCAGTGGCCCCGGTGGATATGTGGCCGCTATTCGTGCCGCTCAATTGGGTTATAATGTTGCTGTAATTGAAAGAGAATCTCTGGGTGGCATTTGCCTCAACTGGGGATGTATTCCAACCAAAGCACTTCTTAAAAGTGCTCAGGTATTTGAATATATCAACCATGCCGCTGATTATGGCATTCAAATCGGATCAGCTCAAGCTGACTTCTCTGGCATTGTAAAAAGAAGCCGAGGCGTTGCAGATAAAATGAGTAAAGGAGTTCAATTTTTAATGAAGAAAAACAAAATAACCGTTATCAACGGACATGCTAAATTAAGTGCCGGAAAAAAGGTTGTTGTAACAGAGAATGGTCAAAACAAAGAGTATACAGCAAAACATATTATTGTAGCTACAGGTGCCAGAGCAAGAGAATTACCAAATTTAAAAATAGATGGCAAAAATATCATTGGTTACAGAGAAGCTATGACCTTGCCAACTATGCCTAAGTCTATGGTAGTTGTTGGTTCAGGTGCTATAGGAATGGAATTTGCTTATTTTTATCATACCATGGGAACACAGGTAACCATTGTTGAATTCATGGACAACATTCTTCCCAGAGAGGATGCTGATTGCTCTAAAGAAATGAAGAAAATATATGAGAAATCAGGTATGAAAATCATTACAGCCTCCTCTGTACAAAAGGTTAGCAGCAGTGCGTCAGGACAAAAAGTTGAAGTAAAAGACAACAAGTCTGGGAATATACAGGAAATATCATGCGATATTGTATTATCTGCTGCTGGTATTATGCCTAATACCGAAAATTTAGGCTTAGAAACATTAAAGATTAATACCACAAAATCTGGCCACATTGAAGTGGGTGATTTTTACGAAACCAATGTTTCAGGAATATATGCAATTGGGGATGTTCTGAGTACACAGGCACTAGCCCATGTTGCCAGCGCTGAAGGTATAACCTGTGTTGAAGCCATTGCGCATAAAGAAGGAAAATTTCATCACAAACCAGAAAAAATTGATTATTCCAACATACCTGGATGTACTTACTGCTGGCCAGAGATTGCCTCTGTTGGAATGACTGAACAGGAGTGCAAAGAAAAAGGCATCGAAGTCCGAATTGGAAAATTTCCTTTTTCTGCTTCAGGAAAAGCCTCTGCTTCTGGTTCTAATGCAGGTTTTGTAAAGCTCATTTTTGATAAAAAATATGGAGAACTCTTAGGAGGTCATATGGTGGGTGCCAATGTTACTGAAATGATTGCAGAAATTGTCGCTATCAGAAAATTAGAAACCACAGGTCCTGAATTAGTAAAAACGATTCACCCCCATCCTACTATGTCTGAAGCGGTAATGGAAGCCGCCGCTGCTGCCTACGATGAGGTTATACACTTATAAAAAAAAGACCGCTTAAATTCTTAAGCGGTTTTTTTTAACAATTGCAAAATCCAATGATTTAAAATAATAATTGTAGTAATCGGTAAATTCCTCAACAGGTCAATTTATGAAAAACATTCTATTTCTTTTCATTTTAATCTCTTGTAATTTAAAATCTCAGAACCCATTTTTTCAGGTTAATGAGAATCAAAATTTTTTATTAATTGGCATAGAAAATCGCATTCATTTGTCTGATTTGGAAATCAAAACTTCAGAAATCTCAGTTACGACAAATTTTCCAGAGTTTATCAAAATTTTCATTCATGACAATTCCTTAGTCCTTCAAATTATGGGTACCATTCCCTTAGACAATGATTGCCTGATTAAATTTACAAATACAAAAACTGGTAAAGAGTTTAAAACACTAGAATATAAACTGAGAAGAATTCCAAGTCCTGAAGCTTGTTTAAACAACAAACAAAGTCAGGGTAATATCCACTCAGAAGTTATGAAAATACAGAAAGGACTCATGATTTTTTTTGGAGATCTTTATATAAAAGATGCCTGTGTGGTAACGAGCTTTACACTTACTTATACAGGTCCCAATCAAAGCCCTATTACTTTTCAAAACAAAGGAGCTAAATTTGAAAAATATAATCTTGAATTAATACAAAAAGCAAAACCCGGAGCCATGTATCAGTTCACAGACGTTTATTGTAGATGCATTGGGGACTCTTCAAGCAGATCTATAAACAATATGCAATTTATCACCTACTGAATTTTCACTAAAGAATTAATAAAAATTCACTAGTACTATTATTCAATAAATTTGAATATGGTTTCAATTTAATTGTCTTCAAGTGATGCTGATGACTGTATATTGATCGAATTTGTATTCATCGATTCATTCAATAAACATTGTATCTAACCATTTCCAAATAACAAAAACCATTTAAAATCTCCAATTAAAAATTCCTCACGCAACGTACTCTGTACATATACATAATCGAAGAATCGTATCCATAAGACTGACCCCCTTGAAAATTTACAGTCCAATATCTTCCATCTCCTGTAGGTGTAGGTGACCAGTAAATAGCATTTAAAAAATTACCAATTGCCAGCTTACTACTATACATTGATAATAGTTGAGAGTAGGTAGGCAAATACCAATCACTAAATCCACCTTCAACTAAATTATCGCAATAATTGACAGCATCAGAGAAAGTGTAAGTATTGGGGGCAGAATTAACAGTTGCAGCTACACCTGTACAAGGATTCGTATTGTTTAGAATAGCAATTACACCACCAAAGTTTGTAGTACCAATTTGACAACAACCAGAAGTTGATTGATTCAGCTGAATGGGATTCGAAGTACCACAATTATTATTTGCCCATACATATAAAGTATAACCAGTGTTACAAGTCAAACCAGATTGTGTAAAACTCGTAGTAGTAATTAATTGAGCAGTTGCCAAATTATTACTTGAATTCACATAATATCCTGTTGCTCCATTTACAGCTACCCAATTCCAGGTAATTTGTGAAGATGTTATGGTATGTGTTGAAGAAGTAGTAGCATTGGGAATTGACGATACCGTTACACTGACGGTTGATAATGAACTTGTTCCACAGCCATTTGAAGCACTTACACTAATGATTCCACTCTGCGCATTTGAACCAATATGAACTGTTATTTGGTTTGTCCCGAGTCCACTTAAAATAGTCCAGGAAGGTGGAACTGTCCAATTATATGTAGTTGCATTAGGAACATTAGAAACACTATAGGTTTGATTTGTTGCATTTATACACTGAGTAATATTACCTGTTATGGCTGATGGGGCATTAGGTGTTGGTGGGGTGCAATTACCACATAATTCATACCATGAATTTCCCGCAAAATAATTAAGACAATTTTGAGTAGTATTGTAAATAACCAAACCTATAGCGGGATTCGTAATTGCATTTCTCTCTGAACTACTTAATCTAGGTGGTAAAAAACCTTTATTGGAAGTTGAAAGTTCTAAAATAGCTGAGCCATGCGGTGAAACATTTCCTATACCCAATTGTTGTCCATTGTTTACTAAAAAACTATCAGATTGCCAGACTCCATTTATATTTCGCATTGTTTCATTGTTTTGTCCAGATGGAAGATTTGCAGCTGCACCTGTTGCACCTTGCGGCCCTCTCACATAGCCTGTATTTAAGGTTTGTCCATTGCTTAAAACAACATACAAACTATCGCCTTGCACAAAAGAGTTGGTAACACTTACTCCATTTGTACCTGCCGGACCTTGCGCTCCAGTTGCACCAGTTTGACCAACAGGACCTTGCGGACCAGTAGCACCAGTTTGACCAATTGGACCCTGAGGACCTGTTGCACCCTGCGCACCAGCAGGTCCGGTTAAATTAGAAGTGGTGAAGGAAGAACCATCTGAATAGTTAAATGTATAGGTTCCGTTACCATTATTAACCGTGGAAACGATTCCAACTCCTGCAGCTCCTTGAGCTCCTGTTTGACCAGTAGGTCCTTGTGGACCTGTAGCACCTTGCGCACCGGCTGGACCAGTTAAATTGGAAGTTGTGAAAGAAGTTCCATCAGAATAATTTAAAGTAAAAGTTCCGTTTCCATTATCAGTGGTAGAGCTGATCCCAACACCTGATGCACCAGCTGGACCAATTAAAGATGAGGTAGTATAAGATGAACCATCTGAATAAAACAGGGTAAAAGTACCGTTTAAGTTGTCAACAGTGCTTGTAATTCCAACTCCTTGCGGTCCTTGTGCTCCTTGTGCTCCATTACAAACATTTCTGGTAAGGCTGGTTATTATTTCCGCATTATCTAATATTCCATTACGATTTGAATCTAATCCAAACTGTAGCTTGTATCCACCTGCTCGGCAACCATAGGTGCCGGAAATGATATTTGTAACTTTTACAGCTGTGTTGAAACCATTATTCCCCGCAGGATTCAAAACGCGATCGGCCACAAAGGCATAAGGAACCGTAAGAAATTGTGTAGTTCCACTAATAGTGTAACTTGTACCACCATTAGGATCTGTATCTGTTTTAAGAAAATATTTTCCTGTAGACCAGTTGATAGTGGCGAAAGTTCCCGAAACAACTGTTCCTGCACCTATTTCAACACTTGCCAAACCATTGATGTTGGTGGTGGGTCGATGCGTTTCCACATAAACAGCAGGTCCGGTTGAAGAATCCTGCAAAATGCTAAATCTCAATCCTACAGGACTATTGGCTACCAAATTATTCGATGTATTTCTGATAACAGCCTGGTAACTCATTTTTTGTGGTACCTGAGCCAAGGCTTGAAAAGCGAGCATTAAAAATGTGCAACTGAATGCTAATTTTATGAAATAAGTTTTCATTAAGGTATTGGTTTTAAAATATGCTTATCATTGTTAAGACATAAAATCTCTTGAACTTTACATGATGTAAAATAAGTTTTTAATGCCTATCTAATAGAAAATCAACTTTTTTTTTTGGTTAAATATGGGTTTCAACCCCGGAATAATCT
>CAZNNX010000158.1:0-6253 GCA_964574485.1 uncultured Saprospiraceae bacterium
CTGGCTACTGAAGCCAAAACACCATAGGTTGATGCCACACCAGAGCAACCTGATTCATGTGCCAGTTTAACAATTTTTTCAGGGTCAAAATAAATCGGGTTGGGTGCAAAAGATGCTCCTGCCGTATGCTCAATACCTTGATCTACAGGTAAGATTGATACATAACCGGTACCTCCCAGCCTGCCATGATTGTATAAAGAGGCAATACTTTTCAATGTAGGAATATTTCTATTGGAATCTTTCCATACCTCATCAATAAATTCAGCTTTGGGCTGATATAAGGAAGATTTCAAAAATGTCTTGGACTCATGCTGAAGCAAAAAATCTGACTGTTCTGTACCCAAAATACCGGTGATCTTATCTATTAAGCTCATATGAATTATTTGTAATTTTAATTTGATTGATTATCATTTGTTTTAAATAAAACCTGTCTGCTCGTATCGTATAATTCAGGATCTACTTCAGACTTTACCTGTGTTGCGCTCATTCCTGAATAAGAAGACAAATACCACTTTTTGCTGGCTTTATCCAGATTAAATTCCATATCAATAGAAAAGGCATTACCAACAACCACGCTATATTTTATGTAATCGCTGCTAATTTTAAAGGTTACCGTTTTATTTAATGGATCTTTTTCATCAATTGGCTTGAGCACCTTCCAATCTTTTTCTTCTATCATTTCGTAGGAACCATCTACTTTCTTTCCTGCTATAGGAAACTGAATTCTGGAAAGTTGGAATTTTTCAGAAGAAAAAAATTCCTGCACAAAGGAATCAAATTTTTCATTTCCGGCAGCATCTTTTTCAATTTGATTGCCACAAGAAATGAAAATAAAACTCAAAATTAAACCCCAAAACAAATATTTCATTCTTACGATTTATGTAATGCAACACAAAGATAAAATTCAGTATTATAGTCTGAAAAAATTAAATCAAAACATTTTAAATTGTTTCTGTTTTTAACAAGAACCTGAGTTGGAAGGATAAAAAAACCATCTTTTTCAATAAAATCATATGAAAAATCTGTTTTGAAATTGATAAATCCACCTCCCATTGCTTTGAATCCAGCTTCTTTCATCGTCCATATCTGATGAAGAAAATCAAACTGTTCTGTCTTGTTATAAAAATCTGATTCTTTTTCAGAAAGATATTTGGCACGAATACTAATTAATTTTTGATTTTGAATTTGAATATCAGCACCACACTCCGTATTACTTTGTAACAATAGTACATAATTGCCACTGTGACTCAATGAAAAAAAAAGGGCTTGATTTTTCAAAAAAGGTTTCCCCTCCTTGGTTAGGAAGATTTCCTCACAGTTTTTTAGACCTAATTTTTTCCATAGTAACCATCGGGATACAATCACTTCTTTCTTGGTATGAGCCGGCAGGTGAAAATAAGAATTATTGATAAAAGGGATATCATAAGACTCCAAGTCTGCGTTAATTTCCCAAATGGTATAGGAAAAATTACTATTGTTGATTTGAGTATGGAGTGGCAAGCTAAGAGATAAATGTGTTGATATATTTACAAATATGGCAAAAATAAATTAACTTTATCACGAGACCAAAATACTTTTACTATGACATGGAAAGCCCGATACGCTGTCCTTCTTCAATTTATTATACTCGTTTCATATGCAAACGCGCAACATATTAAAGCTGTAAAGGATCCAAATTTACCTTATCAGTTTTTAGTCCATTATCCCGAGGGATATAATGAAAATTCAAATAAAAAATACCCTTTACTTGTATATTTGCATGGCAGATCAATACAAGGCACTGACATTGAAAGAGTTAAAACATATGGAGTATTGTACCAAATTATAAAAGGTCTTGCCATTGATTTTATAGTTGTTGCGCCACAATGCCAGAGCGGTTGGGACAATAATAAGCTACTTGAAGTATTAAATTATGCAGAAACAAAATTTCCAGTGGATCAAGAAAGAGTGTATCTAACCGGAATGAGTATGGGTGGATATGGTTGCTGGCAATTTGCCGGGGCATATCCTGAACGATTTGCAGCTATTGCTCCGGTTTGTGGAGGAGGTAACCTAAAAGATGCAAAAAAGTTAAAGAATTTGCCGCATTGGGTATTTCATGGGGCATTAGACAAACCCGTTCCCATTGAAGAATCAGAAAAAATGATAAGGGCTATCAGAGCTGAGGGAAATCAGAAAATTGAATACAGCCGATTTGAAAATTGGGGACACGGTGAAGTTCATGTTGTATTTGGGAAAAAAGAATTATATGATTGGTTTCTCCAATATAAAAAATCTGAAATTCATGGAAATACAAAATCCGTGCAAGTCAAAACTGAGGTCCAAAACACTGCTCAAAAGGAAGTTCCTCAAAATAAAATTGACCCAATCGAATTAAAGCCAGTGCAAAAACCATTGGTTGATAATCAAACTTTCAGAAAGGTTGAAATTGAGGTAAATGGGCAGAAAAAAGTTTTAAAACCTGTAACTTCTTATTCTAAATCCAACAAGGAGCCCATTGAAAATAAAGCTATCATTGAAAAGGACTACATTAATTTTGACGCTCCTTAAATTTCAGTGCATCGCCATTAATACAATATCTTAGACCTGTTGGAGGAGGTCCATCATCAAAAACATGACCCAGATGTCCACCACATTTGCTACATTGTATTTCTGTACGGATCATACCATGACTTCTGTCTTCAATTTCAGTTACATTTCTGGCATGAACAGGCTCAAAATAACTTGGCCATCCACATCCGGATTCAAATTTCGACTCAGAGTAGAATAATGGCAATTCACATGCAGCACAGTAGTAAATTCCTTTTCTTTTATTTTTTAGAAGAGAAGAAGTGTAAGGATACTCAGTTCCTTTTTCTCTCAGAATATGATATGATTCCTCACTCAATAAAGACCTCCATTCCAGATCTGTTTTGATCATTTTCTCTCCTTGATATACCAGGCTGCTGTCAGTATTTTTTGGTTCAGACTTAACTGAAGATTTATTTTGGGCTGTCGAACAGGAAATACATATCAAGATGCAAAAGACAATAAGACTAGATTTCATGGCTCTTATCTTTAAAATATTTTCTGTTAACAAACAATAGACCGAATGATTCACATGAATGTTTTCCCTGATTAGCATGATGGGCACCATGCGCTCTTAGGATTCCACGAGAGTACCAACCGTCTAATTGCTTAAACCATTTGAATCTTTGGTGTATATAAACATCATGAATTAAAAAATAGATTAAACCATAAATTGAAATTCCAACCCCTACAAAAAAAAGAAAAAACAGATTAGGATATATGGATCCCAACATATAGCAACTGGCACTAGGGATGGCAAAAACTAAAAAAAACAAATCGTTCTTTTGAAAAAAACCTTCCACAGTATGTGGTTTGTGATGGTCTTCATGCCATATCCAAAGAAAACCATGCATTAAATATTTATGTGCCAGCCAGGCCACTGACTCCATACCCAGGACGGAAACTAAAGTTACAACTACGTAAAAAAGAATATCCATAGACTCTCTGATTTTTATATTTAAAAGAAGATGGATTCACCTTCACTTGGAATATTAACATTCGTAAAACCATATTGGTTTAAAAAATCTCTAAAATTCAATTGTACCTCATATTCTCCATGAACCAAATAAATAGCCTCAGCATTACGTTGATTCTTGATCAAATCGTACAATTCAAATTGATCAGCATGGGCTGAGAAGGTATCCATTATATGAATTTTTGCACCTACTTCAATTTTTTCATTATGTATGTAAACATGATCTGGCTTATGCCTCAGACGATGACCCAGTGTACCTTCAGCACAATATCCAGCAATAAGTAAGGTATTGGCTTTAGGAGGCAATTGATATTTTAAATGCTCTACAATTCTACCTGACTGCATCATACCGGATGCTGCAATGACAATACAAGGTTGATTTTTTGCAGAAAGAAAGGTAGCCAGGCCTTTTTGACGAATATATTTTAATTTGGAAAAGCCAAATGGATTATCATCTGATTGCAAATATTGAATTAATTCCGAATCAAAACATTCCGGGTGCATGCGATAAATCTCTGTCGCGCTCCAAGCCAAAGGACTATCCACATAAATGGGGAAGGAAGGTAATCGGCCTTCATTTTCCAGCTGATCAATCAAATAAACAATTTCCTGAGTTCTGCCCAGGCTAAAGGCGGGTATCAACAGAATACCTTCATTGGCAATACAGGTTTGAAAAATAATCTCATAGAGCGTCTCTTTATTATCAGATAGTGAGTCATGATGTTTATTTCCATAAGTTGATTCGCAAATGAGTATATCAACTAGAGGCATTGGCTTTGGATCTTTTAAAATGGGTCTGTTTGATTTACCCAGATCACCAGTAAACCCTATCATTTTTTTTGTATTATCCGATTTTAATATCTCCAGGCAAATAGATGCGGATCCTAAGATATGCCCTGCGTCCTGAAAAAATATCTGAATACCGGGAAAGATTAAAATCCAGGTATCATACGGAATTCCAACAAACAATTGCATGGCAGCCAATACATCCTGTTCTGTATAAATTAGATTTTCACCCTCAATTGCCTCAGATTTTTGAATACGAGCAGCATCTAACAACATGATCTGGGCTAAATTTCTTGTTGCATGGGTACAAAAAATTTTTCCTGTAAATCCCTTAGTAACCAAAGCTGGTATTCTCCCAATATGATCGATGTGCGCATGTGTTACAAGCAAAGCATCTATTTCTGAAGGATTAAAATAATCCCATTTTGAATTCTTCTCATGGTCAGAATTATCCCCTTGAAATAATCCGCAATCAATTAGAATTTGTTTAGAATCTTCTGTTTTTATCCAATATGATGAACCAGTTACAGTTCTTGCTGCACCACAAAATTTTAATTCCATCTTTTTACATGATAAAAAAGTAAATCCAAATAAAAAAAACTGCCTGCAATAAGAGTAAAAATTCCAAGGCTAGATATCTTTTGACATCATTGTATGTATTAAAAAAATAAATGAGCAAAAAGCCCAATACATACCAGGCTATATAATTTTGTAATGGAGCGACAAAAAAACTTGTCTCAACACCCTCAGTTTCCCAGGTCCAAAAATCATAATAAACGGCAACTGGTTCTATAATAAAATCGTTAGAAACCATTATCAGTGCAGCCACAACAGTTCTGAAAACAATTGAAAATTTTGTAAACAGAAAATTCGCAAAACTAGAAGTTCCAATAACAAGCATAGCCCAGTTGATTCCAATAATTAAGGGTGTATCAAAAACTTTAATACCCAAGGTTTTACCATAATCATAGGCACCAAATAAAATTCTTGATTGAACCCCGGTAACTTCAATAAAAAATCCTGAAAAATAAATAATGAGTAAAGAAATCCAGAATCTGTAATCTAGTTGTGGTGCTGCCCAAACAGAAATAAAAAAAGTAAAAAATAAATTGAATGGTGTAAGCAACATAAAATCTTCGTGTAAAGGAATACTTACTCCCAAAAATCCAACAAAATAAAGAACAGAAAGCAAGAAAATTGCCACCTGTAATTTGCTGAAACTGTAATTTATAACTTTCATTTTTGTAAATAAAAAGGCCATCTCTATTGAGACAGCCTCAAATATAATTGTAGATAATTATTAACCTTTTAGTTCCTGTCTAATTTTATTTAACGCAGAACCTGCTTTCACCCATTCAATTTGTTGTTGATTGTAGGTATGCTTCACTTCAAACTGATTTTTAGTACCATCAGCATGATGTAAAACAATAGTCATGTTTTTTCCTGGAGCCAGATCATCAAATCCAATCAAATCAATCAAATCATCTTGTCTGATTAAATCGTAATCGGCTGTATTCACAAAAGTCAAGGCGAGCATACCCTGCTTTTTCAAATTTGTCTCATGAATACGAGCAAAAGATTTTACCACTACAGCCTTGACGCCCAAAAATCTGGGTTCCATAGCAGCGTGTTCACGAGAAGAACCCTCTCCATAATTTTCCTCACCAAATACAATTGTTGATACCCCTGATGATCTGTAAATTCTGGCAGATTGTGGGACTGGCATGTATTGATTGTCAATCAAGTTCAATACCTGATTCGCTTGGTCATTGAAATAATTGATAGCTCCAATCAAGCAGTTTTCTGAAATATTTTCAAGGTGTCCTCTGTATTCAAGCCATGGACCAGCCATAGAAATATGGTCTGTTTTACATTTCCCTTTGGCTTTGATCAAAAGTCTCATTTGAGAAAGTTGAGCTGAGC
>CAZNNX010000159.1:0-6152 GCA_964574485.1 uncultured Saprospiraceae bacterium
GTAAGACTGCGTTTGTGTGAATAGTCTTGATAACTATCATCCGGTGGCCAAGGAGGCATAATTCGATTGTTTACATCAGACTGTATCATGGAACGCATCCCAAAGGCATCATTGTAAGTTAGCAATGAAAAAGGCGCTAAACCACCTGGATGGTGACAAACACCACAATTATCATAAATAATCTGGGCAATATCTCCTGACCAAGTCGGAGTTTGAGCTTGGGCCTGATATAGACCAAACAGGAGAAATAAGGTTAATATTCTTTTCATTTTGTTAGATTTGGTTGTTAAAATTACTCATAAATTGCAGAAAAACAATTGATTCAAAATAAATTATCTATTAATTATCTCTGATTGCCAAAATTGAAAATTTCCCGCACATTTTTGACTTACCAACATAGGACGATCTTCCACCCACCAAGGTTTAAAAGGCAAGATTCGTAGCTGTGAATTTTTATCAGTTTTTAACTGAATCACCTTCCCCCTTGCATGGCCTTTTTGACCATTGACATGCATTACAAAATAAGATTCAAAATCTTGATCCAAAGCAAATCTTGAATCTGCCAAATAAGGGAAAAATTCGATTTCAAAGGCTGCTATTTCTTTATTCCAAATTTCGACATTGGCTTTTACTAATTCCTGATATTTCCCCTCCGTAAAAAAATAATTTATGGTTCTCAGGCTATCTTTAGTTGAAAGAACTATGAACTCTCCATCTTTTTTTATGTCAAAAATCAAGTTTGGTTTCGATTGAAAGTGTAGGATTTCCAATATAACTTGATTCTCATTTTCCATTTGCTGATATCTTGCCGCTGAAATTCCCGCCTGAGTTTGTTGAAGCGCCATTTGAAAAGGAAGGAATCCAAGTAATTTTTTTATCTTATATTCTTTATGGTCGAATCTAATGCTGGCTTTTGTAGCGAAATCTCTTGTAGGTAAATCTAAAACAGCAATTAAATCCTGTTTTGAATGCCCCATGGTGGAACCATTCCTTTTTTTCTGTACTGTTCGGGGAAACTTTCCTTGATAACTAATTTCACATAATTCTCCGGCACTGTTTTCATAACTAAACTGAAGATCCAACTCTTCTCCTCGAGACGAATCTGATATTTTGACAGATTTACTGAATCTGGAAACAGGAATTTCAGGTAGCCAATGCTCCAGATTTTCTTTTTCACAAATGATTCTCTGCCTCAGGTTCTCCTGATCAGCATCTTTCATAATCCAAATAGGTCCTGATGGGCTTTGAATTCTGGCCAATTCGTGCATATTCCATTGCGGGTGATTAGAAACCAATACGATATCCAAATCGTAATCTGCAGCCCAGATTAAAAAGGGAATACTAGGAAACTTTTGTTCTTGTTTTACAGCCCCATAAGAAGGCGATGGCAAAGGAGAATCCCTCAGTTGATTCATTTCAGAAGAACTGATTACCGATCCTTGAGGTAAGATCCTATGAATTTGTTTACAAGAAATCAGAACTAGAAAAAAGAATATAATTAATCCTAAGAAAATAAACTTCATTAGCGCCTTATTGTAATTCCAAAAATAATATTTTCTCTTGCCAAAGTTGAACCCCTTTCGAATTGTAACATGATAACTCACAACATCTTTTTTCTCCCCTGCCATATACCCTTATCTTTCCATAGTTCTGCTCTACCACTAAAGTATTCTCTACCCGTATGTTATTTTGTTTGGGATAACCGGGATTGATAAAACTGGTCAAAGGAGAACAAGTGAATTCGGGTATGGCATATGCATTTTTCCTCTTCATCCTGTTCAATTCAGAATAATGCCTGTCACCACTCAAACAAATAATTCCATTGATGGAGTTTTCTTGAATAAATAGCATAAAATCTTCGTACTCTTGGGAACATTTAAACCAACTTTCGCCGTAACTATCATTTGTAAAAAACTGACTACCGGAACAAATAAATTTAAAATCAGCCTTTGAAGCCAATAGCGATTTTTTCAGCCAGTTGATTTGCTCATCGCCATACAGAATTGATTTATTTTCATCAGCAAAATATCTCGAATCAAGTATAAAGAAATCGCAATTTCCGTGACTAAATTTTTGATAAACACCACTTTGTTTTTCCTGATTGTCTTGTGCCAGGATCCAAAAATCTTTAAATACTTCTTCTGAACTTTTTTTATTGGAAAAATTACCATCGCTGTTATTGGGTCCGAAATCATGATCATCCCAGGTTGCATAGTGCACTTTTGATGCTAAAAAATGATGAATTGGCTCCCTTTTTCTCATTTTAATATTCTCCCGAATCATTCTTTCTCTGGAATTCCATTGTCCAAATAAATAATAGACATTGTCTCCCAACCAAATCATAAATGAGCTGCTGTCATGACGCATTGTATTGAAAATTTCATTTTTCTTTTTCCAATTTCCCAAAAAAGGAAAAGGATACTGAAACACACAAGACCCCAATAGAAATGAAAATTCATCATCCAGTTTCCGCCCCTTGTCCACTCGTAATTTTACAGAAAAATAATCCGCAACCAATTCTTTTTTATTGTATTGAAATGTTCCCCATTCAGATTTTTTTGATTGTAATAAATGCTCAAAATCAACTCCCGGCTTTTCATTTTTTTCAATAAGAAACCAAAAATCTTGGGTAGAGTCGGTAAAATGATGCGCCACAGGACCTAATATCACATCATAGGTTTGAGCAGACAAATTTAGCATGAGAATAAAAGATAGAAAGAAAACAAATGGCATAAAATTCGTGTTTAAGACTGATGAATCTCATTGTAAAGATAATTAGTAAAATTCTATTTTTGCATTTGATTTCTAAAGCTTAAGACCAACCATAAACTATGATTTTTCATTTCAATTTTAATGAGACTGAAATCCTCAAACTCTTCAGATCTAGTAAAAAACATCCTGAAAATTATACTAAAATTAAAGATATGCTTTGTGGCAATGAGGCTTGGAAGGCTTTTAACAATTTCAAAAGAAGCAGATATTTTTTTATCATCTCACTAACTGCAATTGCTCTGATTAGTTCTGCCTATTCCTTATTTGCAGAACATCTTCCCAGCGCCGTTGCTATTTGGATCATTTGGACTGGCTTTATGGTATTAATCTCTGTTTCATTTTATTTTGGATATAAAGATCAATACCTTACACTAAAGAAAAACCAAAGCTTTTTTGACAGATTTGAATCCATTGCTCTGAAATCAGAAACTGAACAGGATTTCATCATTGACTGGAACCTAAAAAATGACAAAAGTCAATAAAAAATTTTCTTATGCTTATTTGGATTTAGTTTAAATAAGAATAATTTTGTTCAATCTTTAGTCAAAATCTATTCTTATGAAAAATTTAAATTTCACATTTTACGCTATATCTATGGGCATAACTTTCCTTTTTTTGGTTAGCTCATGTAAAAAAGAAAATCAGGGTTATGAGATTCCTCAAACATATCAATTTGATAATGTTAACTATTCGGGACAAACTTATCGTTTGTCTATGTTAACTGAACTCTCCACTTATTTGAAGTCTGCCAATGTCTACCAAGCAAATGCGCTTCTTGCTACTCGTATACAAAACATGTTTACTAATACAAATAATCCTTTTTCCGATACAAGTTTAAACAACTCTGGCAAAAGATTATCCGACAAATTAGCCAGCTCTGAACTAAACACTTTTTCTCAATTACTTGATTCCATAGCTTTTGTCTCATTATCTACAGCTAATAATAATCCGACGCAAGGATTAAGCGGGATCATGACCAATAGTGCCGGAACCAAATCTTATCTGGTTAACTCCAAAGGCGTTGAGTTGGCCCAATTGATCGAAAAAGGTTTGATGGGTGCCTGTTTTTATTATCAGTCAACAGCAGTTTATTTAGGTGAAGGTAAAATGAATGTGGACAATGAAACCATAGTTCCTGGCGAAGGTACAACAATGGAGCATCATTGGGATGAAGCTTTTGGCTACTTAGGAGTTCCCAGGGATTTTCCCGCAAATCTAACAGGAATTCAATTCTGGGGTAAATATCTCAACGACAGAAATAGTTTGATGGGTCTAAACAGTAGTCTTATGAATGACTTCATAGCGGGTCGGGCAGCAATCTCCCATAATGATTTGGGTGAAAGAGATGTAAAAATAACTTCAATCAGACGAAATTGGGAATTAATTGTAGCTGCAACTGCCCTCTCCTATCTGAACAAGGCAATTGCTGCATACAATACAGATGCTGCGGAAAAACACCATTCACTCTCAGAGGGTTATGCTTTTATCTACTCTCTCAAATTTGGTGGCAATGCTACTATCACAAGTTCATCGGTTGATGCCATACTGATTTCACTTGGGGGAACTTCGAATCTCCTCCAGATAGATTTTTACAACACAAGTCTTGCACAGATTCAAAATGCCAAGGATGCTCTCCTGTCTCAATTCAGTTCATTACAAAACATAAAAGATAGTTTGTAACATGCGATTCATTTATTCTGTTTTTGGGATTTCATTTTTATTGGGTATGGTTTCCTGTGCACCAATGAAAGATCCATGTGCCGGAGATTTTGACCAAACTGCCCTACTGTCGAATATAGCAGAGAATATAATTTCTCCCAGCTATGACAGCTTACAAGTGAATGTAAATCTCCTCTTCCAAAAAAGTCAGATATTTACAAATCAGCCCAATGCAACAAATCTTGATTCTGTCAGACATTATTTCCTTGCATCTTATAAAGCATTTCAAACTGCTTCAATTTTGGAATTAGGTCCTGCAGAAACCTATCAATTAAGGTCAAGTTTAAATAATTTTCCTGTTTTTGTCAGCAGATTAGAATTTGCATCTCAAAACAATATCACAGAACTTGACAAGGACTCATTTTCATACAGCAGAGGTTTTCCTGCTCTTGATTATCTACTTTATTATGGAGGAACAAATGCCGTATTGGATTCATTTCAAAATTCAGTTTTTGCAAACAATAGAAAAAGTTATCTAAATCAAATCTGTTCCCATATCAAAATAAAAACTGATGCAGTATGCAACGAGTGGCAATCATACAAACAGGTTTTCGTAGAAAACACAGGTCTTGCCAACGGCTCTTCAATACACCTGTTAGTTAATCAGTTGAGTCAGAACATGGAAATCTTTAAAAATCAAAAACTGGGAAACCCGATTGGAGCCAAGGTAAGTTATATACCTTCACCTGAGAAAGTTGAATCATACTATGGTGGATATTCTTTGGAACTAGCTAAAATATCGATTTCTTCGATGCAAGATATTTATCTGGGGGAAAATGGTATTGGCCTTGATGATTTTGTGGCTCAGAAAGGTCAGAGAAAAGAAAACTTACCCTTGGAAGTTCTTATCAACAATCAATTTTCATCTATAAAGAATCAACTGGATGCCTTAAGTTCATCAAATTTTTTCACTGCTATAAACACAGAGTTTACTTCTTTAAAAACAATTTATGGGTTGTCTGTAAATCATATAGTTTATCTTAAAACTGATATACCCTCTGTTTTATGTGTTAGCATTTCCTATGCAGACCAAACTGATGACGGAGATTGACTAGAAAATAAAACTTTTTTTTTGTAACATTGTTGCAAATAAAAAAATCAGATGAAAATCAATTTCTTATCCTTATTATTTTGCCTTTCGCTGGTACAAATGTGTTGGGCTCAATTTCCGATCGGAAGAAGAACTGTTACCTTTACTGACCCCAGCAGAGCAAATAGAAGCATAAGTGCAGAGGTTTGTTATCCGGCCACATCTGCAGGCAGCAATGCAAATTTTGCCAATGGTCAGTTTCCCTTAGTTGTTTTTGGACACGGTTTTGTTATGACATATACGGCCTATGACGTAGTTTGGCAGGCTCTCGTACCAGAGGGTTATATTGTTGTTTTACCAACAACGGAAGGATCATTTTCACCCTCACATGGAAATTTTGGTCAAGATATAGCCTTCCTTGTTAATGCCTTTCGCAATGAAAATACCAACAGTTCATCTGTTTATTTTGGAAAATTGAGTGGCAGTACTGCTGTTATGGGTCATTCCATGGGTGGGGGTGCCGCTTTTTTAGCTGCACAACAAGATCCTACAATTACAGCTTTTGCTACTTTTGCCGCCGCTGAAACCAATCCATCCGCTATCAATGCAGCTAAAAACATCAGTATGCCTG
>CAZNNX010000160.1:0-6113 GCA_964574485.1 uncultured Saprospiraceae bacterium
ATCATGTTTCTCGAAGCTACTTTTGCCTCTGTTGGGGAAATTTCTTTTCCATAATACCTTTTACCAGAGCCCACAGCAGATTTGTTTGACAATGCGATGAGAATTCCTTGCACGGCATGGAGCAATATGAAAAAATACAATCCGTAGGAAACAGTTTTGATTAGTGGATTATGTGCCATGAATTCCGCATATTCGTTGAATTTGTGACCATCGCTGTCGGCGAATAATTTCAGGTTGCCTATCATGTGCACAATGAGAAAGATGCAGAGAAAAAGACCTGTCAAACTCATAATAAGTTTTCTTCCCAAAGAAGAGGTAAGGAAATTAACAAACCAATTCATAATTCGATGTTGTCGTTTGAATAATAATATTGTTTAACAATTTAATGAGAAGTTTTGTTGAAAAAACTACAGCGCAAATTTACACAGATTTAACTGAATAATGGAAGTATTTCCGTCATTATCTGATGTATAAATTTATTTAGAATAATTCTATATTTGTAAGGCAAATCGACTGTTGGCTGCTTCATCGCTTTAGGAATAAAGAGGAAAGTCCGAACAACGCAGAGCACTGCGCCACCTAACGGGTGGGATTCCTTTGGAATACGGAAAGTGTCACAGAAAAGTACCGCCTTATGAAGATAGGGTAAGGGTGAAAATGTGTGGTAAGAGCGCACAATTTTTTAAGGCAACTTAAAGAATGGATAAACCCCGCGGGTTGAAATGCCATGTATACCGACAACCTGTTAAGGTTAGGATTGCTCGTCTGAAGTCGGAGGGTAGGCAGCTACAATTATTGAGTGATCAATAATGAAGATAAATGGTGAAGACCTAAAGGCAGATAGGTACAGAATTCGGCTTACAGGCCAACAGTCGTAATTAAAGTTTTGATTTTGTTTTTTATTTTAAAAATTCTCTTTATCTTTGCAAACCTTATTAGACGAAAATCATTTATTATAAATCGTAAAGTATTCATTTTCACATGGCTAATCACAAATCTGCTAAAAAACGTATTCGTCAGACATTAAAAAGACGCCTTCACAACCGTTTTTATAAGAAATCAACCCGTTCTGCAATCAAAAGATTAAGAACATTAAAAGAGAAAGAAGATGCAAACCAATTTTTACCAAAGGTTGTATCTATGATTGACAAGTTGGCAAAGAAAGGTCAATTTCATAAGAACAAAGCAGCAAACTTGAAAAGCAAATTGACAAAATACGTCAATACGCTTTAAAATAATTTAATATATTTGCAATACATCTGCTTCAAATTGATGCAGATGTATTTTTTTTGTATTATTCTATTGCATCTATGCTTGAAGCGCTCAAGAGTTCACGATTTTTATTTGTAATTCCTGATAAACCAAAAAAAACATCGCAAAAGTTTTATTGGGATTTAGCAGATTATGGCACAAATGAATTGGGCTTGGAGGTTTATCTGATAGATGTGAAATGGAAAAAACATCATTCACTATTGGAATGTATGTTGGAAGCTACTCAAAAAATACATGAAATTGTAGAAGAATTAAGGCCCACAGAGATTTTTTTTACAGGAAAAGGAATTGGAGCCCTCTTGGCTTGTCAACTTGGTTATATGTACCAATGTGATGGTATGCTATTGGATAGAATGCCTCCTTTGTTTGAAGAAGAATTATCCAAGTTTAGCTGGATGTTTAAGTGGAAATCCAGGGCAAAAGCCTATTATTATAAAAACAGACCCTCCTATCCAAAGTTTCAAATTAAGAGTCCTAGCTATTTTCTATACAAGGAAAATCAAAAGAAAATGGTAGAAAAAGTCAAACCTATTCGGGATAAAATTTTTCAGAAAAAGGATTATCACTTTTTTCAGAAGAAGGGTGTTTTTAAAGAAAAAGAATCTATTTGGGAAACTTATCAGATGGTACTGAAAAAAATAACGGGAGCTTAACTGGCTCCCGTTATTTTTTGATTAAAACCAACCTGCTCCTAATGCTGTTCTAAAAGGCCAAGGAATTGATATTAAAATCAATAATAATCCCAACCCATAGTAAAATAATACAGCTTTTTGTCCCAATTCTGGTGAACTTGCTCTTTTAAACTTACTGTACCCGATGGTTATCAATACTATAGCAATCAACATCAAACTGATATGCTCCATTGCATAAAATCTGGTAACTGTTTCTTTCATAAATCCAGGATTGAAATGTACTTTAGGACTGATAAAGTACAAAATGAATCCAAAAACTAACTGTAAATGAGTAAAAATTAATCCCAAGAGAACGGGCATTTTATCCGATTTAGAAGCTGTAGTCTGATTCTTTTTGGAAAAGGCGTTTGCAATCGCCCAAATCAAAAATACCAAAACCAGCCATCTTAATCCTGAATGAGCATGTAATAAACCTCCGTACATAATATTCGTATTTAAATAGGTTAAAAAATTATTTTCTTAAAGATTTGACAAAAGAAATCAATGAATCAATTTCCGAAATTTTCAATCTGTTTTCATAAGAGGGCATGCCCATTTGCAAACTTCCTTTTAAAATTATTTGTTTAATTTCTGAATCCGTTAATGTTGATTTTTGCAAATTCTTGGCATTTTTAAAACTTGGAACGCCCTCAGTTCCATGACAAATGCTGCATTCCCTATCATACAAATGCTTACTATCTATTTTCTTTGAAGCAGATTTATTCTGACAAGAGAAAAACAAAAAGCTTAGAAAATAAAGAATTAGAGAAAATCTCAATAACATATGAATTAGACTAAAGGGTATTGGAAACTTCAATCACTTAAAAGTAAGTTTAAAATTACAAAATTAGAGAGTATTTGTTATTTTTGTTATTCTATATTTCCCTATAACCCTTCGAAAAAAACTCCAGATGAGCACAATTAAGGTAATGTTGGTGGACGATCACAAATTGATTCGTGAAGGTCTTAAAGCACATTTTAGAAATGATAACAGATTTGAGATTGTCTGTGAAGCTTCTAACGGGGAAGAAGCGATGGAAATGTTAAAAAATACATCCGTAGATATCGTTTTAATGGATATCAATATGGATGTGATGGATGGAATTGAATGTACAACAGAAATTGTAAAAATTTACCCACAGGTAAAAGTTTTAGCTTTAACCATGTTAGCTGAAAATCAGCATATCAAACAAATGTTGAAAGCAGGTGCAGTGGGTTATCTTTTGAAAAATTCATCCGAGGAGGAAATTAAGCAGGGTATTATCTCTGTTAATAGCGGACTTCCCTTTTACAGCCCGGAAGTTTTACAAACCGTAATGAATAGTTTAGCTGTTCCCATTGCTCCCAAAAAGAAGAAATCTAAGTTTGACATTTCAATCACACTCAGTGAAAGAGAGAAAGAAGTGTTGGTTTTGGTGATCAAGGAGTTTTCAAATCAGGAGATAGCGGATCAATTATATATATCCAAAAGAACTGTTGATGCCCATAAGAGAAATTTATTGGAAAAAACTGGGGCAAAAAATGTAGCGGGTTTAGTTATTTATGCTTTAAATCACAATATTATAGACGGGAATGACCTGTAAATAATCATTCCCTGGCCGCTATAATTTTTGAAACCCTTTATATTTTCTGAACCTGCCACTTTCTATTCCCAATTGATATTGTCCGGCATTTAGGGTAGTCAAATCCAATTGTAGAACAGCATTATTTTGGTTAGGCAAATACACAATGATTCTACCCAAAGGATCTGTAACAGTCAAATGATATGATTTTTCAGCAATGTGTTGGGGAATTTGAACTTCAAGAAAAGATTGCATAGGATTAGGCCCTATTGTAAATGATTCTGCCTCTTCTTCATAAATGGAGGAGGCTGTTCCAACTGTACTATTGTGAATGACATAACATCCTCTTGAATCACTTACACTGATCTGATAAGAGCCTGCAGCCAATTGTGTTTGTATTGAGGTAGAATCTGCCAAACCCGTACTTAGCCAATTGTAATTGAGATTTCCGACAGCATTGTTGGTAAATATTTGAATTTGTCCATCATTCAGACCAGAAGAGGTTGAGGCAGTTGTTGAATCTGTTACGCTTAAGCCACCAGAAAAATCAGCAAAAGAATTGAAAAAGAAAAAGCCTTGCACAAAACATAGCTGGGCACAACCACTATGGGTAAAGGCCCCAACGTTAATCGCATTGACATGCGTTGCACCCAAGGCATGCATTGTATCTCTGGCAATCAAAGAGTTTTGATAAAATACCTGTTCATCCTGTGTGCAATAATACATGTGTAAAGGGGCTGTGGGTCGCCAGTTATGAAGGTCATTATCTTTCAGAACATTTCTGAAAAAATGGTTGGGATCATTTTTAAAGTCGTCTAAAAGAACAGGATCCAGTATGAGATTCGGCGTATCGGGTAGCCTGTTGTTAATATAACCAGTACTTCTGATGCCATTAAAATAAAGGGGTAAAAGCGAATCATAGGGGTGTATGAAAATATCGGAAAGGTTATTGTAAAGATTTCCGTAAGCAGCCTGTTGTCCCATAATGACATAAGGTAAGTAGGCTGGCGTTGCATAACTTGTGTCTTTTACTATTGTCTCTGCTTGGATACCAGAAACATTGTAAGGACCAGACATAGGGGCACAGGCAGTCACTGTAAATTCATTGGACAGGTTGGTTTCAATTTCTTTGAAGGTTGCCATAGTGGCATGTGCTCCCTGAGAATAGCCTAATAAAAAAAGTTGTTGATTTAAATTAAATCCGATAGAATCTGTTAGTTCTTTTGCTGATCTGAGTAAGTCGATTGTAGCAGAGGCCTCCGTTCGTGAATTGATATAGGGATGAAAACCAGAAGAGCTTCCCAGACCCAGGTAATCGGGCATACAAACAATAGCACCTTTGGAAGAACAGGCAATCAGGCCAACCTTAAACTCGTCACCGGCCCGATTTGAAGGAACAGCTGTTTTGACGGTTTGTGTTCCATGTTGATAGCTGAAAAGCGGCATAGGGCAACTAACCCCGGTAGGAACAGCAAGCGCTCCGCTTGCAGTAGTAGTCCCATTGCCTAAAGCATTACTTGTATTGTAAATGACACGATAGTAATCCACTTCAAAGCTAGGTGAAAAAAACGTAGAAGCACCGGTTGCTCCTAAAATACTATTAATTTCTGCTAAGGTGTAGTGGTGAATGAGCTGGTATTGAACCACCCTGTTTTGAGCACTGACATATTGATAACTCAAGATGAGAATAAAAAGTAGTAATTTTTTCATGATATAAAATAGGTTTGATACTTAAAGCTAATTACATTATTGTTTTATTGCAACAAAGCAAAATATTATTTTAACTTGAAGTGAATTTTTTTGTCTGATTTAAAAGATGTTAGTGTCTAATAATTTTCAAAAATTTAATGGACTTAAATTTAATTTCTGCCATTTCATAATTACTCTTATTTTTATAGGTAATTAAAATCAAAATTATGAAAGTCTTCAAACATCCGAGCAAAGAACAATGGAATGACCTGTTGAATAGAGATAATTCACCTTCAGAGGAAGTGTTGAAATCGGTCCATGAAATAATAGAGACGGTGAAAAATGAGGGTGATAAAGCCCTTTCAGCCTATACCTTGAAATTTGATGCTGTTCAGCTCAATAACTTTTCTCCCAGCGCAGAGGAATGGTCACGAGCTGAAGCTTTGGTTCCAGAAGAGTTAAAACAGGCCATGAAGGTAGCCTATAAGAATATACTTACATTTCATACTACTCACCGTGAAAATTACCATGTAGTAGAAACCATGCCTGGCGTAAGGTGTTGGAGAAAAGCAGTGCCTATAGAAAAAGTAGGTATTTACATACCTGGTGGTATTGCCCCCCACTTTTCAACTGTTTTGATGTTGGGTATCCCAGCAAAATTAATGGGTTGCAAAGAGATTGTCCTATGTGTTCCGCCCCAAAAAGATGGTTCAATTCATCCCAGTATACTATATGCAGCACAATTATGCGGATTGAAACATATATTTAAGGTGGGAGGTGCTCAGGCCATTGCTGCCATGGCATATGGAACTGAAAGTATACCTAAAGTGTATAAAATTTATGGTCCGGGTAATGCCTATGTTTCTGCTGCCAAAAGATGGGTATTTAAAGATGGTATCGCAATTGACATGCCTTCCGG
>CAZNNX010000161.1:0-5882 GCA_964574485.1 uncultured Saprospiraceae bacterium
CATCCCCCAGGAATGGGTTATCCTTGTAGGTAGTCTGATAGAATTCTACATCTGACCTAGTTAGCACTTGGTCATAAATCCAATGAAATTCTTCAGATGGGTTGTAGTCAATGATGACTTTTTCATTCGTTCTAAAAAGTAACTGCTGCCAATCTTCAAAGGTCAGTTCGTTTGCCTCATTTGCAAAAAGAAGATCTCGCTTTCTACCCCTAATCTTCTGAGGCATGTCAAGGGATATGAACTCAATCACATTGCCATTGAGCCTGTATTCGTTTGCTGTCTTGCTGTGATTTTCTTCAAAGTACAAATCATAGTCCCTGAGAATCTGAAAAAAGTCTCGCATCACAGTACCCCTTAATGCAGGGAAGGACTTCCTGCAGATTGTGATAATTTTCCCCTGGTTCTTTTCACAGAATGAAAAAATGACCCACAATAAAATATTGTAGGTCTTCCCTGATCTAGTGCCACCTTGCTGAACTACTATTTTGCTTTCGCTAGTTTCAAGATGCTTAAATACTTTATTTGTTTTCAGTTTCGCTATCACCATCTACTATGGTTACTTCAAATAGTTTTTGTCCGTTCAGGCCTGTGACTTCTTGCCTTTCAATATATCCCCTGGACTTACCTTGAGTTTTCAAAAAGAAGATAATAGCAGTGGTGTCACCGCTATCAATCTTCTGATCTAGTTTGCTTTCAACAAAATCAAGCCTGGTATTCCTACCTTCTACTACAGCCTGTTCTAAGCCCTCCTGCTCAATCCATTTGTAAAGGGTAACCCTATCTACACTTAGTGCTTTTGAGGCCAGGGAAAGGTTTCCAAATGCCTTAATAATTGCTTTCTCTATAATTGATCTTTCAGGCTTTTTCATAATGTTGACTTTTGTTAATTATTCCAATCCCTTGAAGGCCTTCAAAGGGTAAAATACTAGGCTGTTTCTGTAGCCTCCTTCGTGTGTAGGTACTATTGGGGTAACCCCGTGAACATTTCTCCAGGCAGGATAAACAAGCATGGAATTATCGCTCGAATCCATTGTAGCAGCATAATCGGGTACAGTGGTATTCCCTCCTGTTGCGTTCTTTTTCTTTGCTATGATAACATTCACACATCCTTCCAGGTTCGCTGCATCTCTATGAAAAGGTGCAGGGATATTGTAATTAGAAATAGAACTTGTGAACAGATCTCCGAATCTCCATTTTTTTGGAATGTTGTTTTCAATGATACTTTTTTGCCTCTCATAAATTTCAGGCGCAAGTTCCTTAATGATTTGCTCACTTTCTTTGCAAAGCATCAGCATAGCCTTTATGAAGGTTTGGGCTGTCTTAACATTATGAACGCTAGAGATCGTAGCATATGGCCTCCTCATGTGAGGCTTGGGTGGAACGCTGCCCAGGATCGTTGAATATTGCAGCACTTCATTTTCAGCATTAGCGAATCCGCTTGACCTTTTCATGGTTGACTTAGGTACATTATTTGAACGCAATTCGTAATCAGCCAACTCAGCAAGTTTACCTGCCTTTTGTGAGTACTTAGAAATGTCTTTAAGGTAGAAACCTATCAATTCATCTCCATCGTAAAAAAGACTGTCTTCAGTTACATTTGGCTCAATGTGGCCACATACCTCACCTATTTGAACATTATGAGGAACTTTAATTAGATTGATTTTTTTCATTTTTGATCATTTTGTTTATTAGAAATAACGCTTGAGTGCTATCTTCGACTAAATAATTTTCTTTTATATTTTTAACTAATGTTGAAATTGATTTCAAATGTCTTTCTGTTTGAGTTGATTTTCTTTTCGCTATTCCTGATTCACCTGTATCCTTTATCTTTATAATGCAAGGATTGAACATTTCAATAAAATTTTTTGTGCTGAATCTTTGGCCTTCAGCGATTATTGTTAACTCGTTTTGTATTTGAGTTTTTCTTAATAACTCAAAATCTTGAGAAACAGACATACTCAACCTGTCTGAACCTTGAAACATTGACTTGTCATATACTCCTAAAATCGCAATCTTTTTTCCCTGATCAATACTAAAATAGCATTGCTTTATTTTTGCTCGTTTTGTATCTAGGTTTTTTAACAATTCAAGCATAACCCAGGTTTTACCTGATCCGCAATTACCTACTACTAGAATTGTTTTCATTTGAATTCATTCAAATATTTTTTTTCAAATGTCTCTTCCCTAAATTGCCATAAAGTTTCCCAGGCAACACCATCAGGGAATCTCTTCTCCATCGTGTCTATTTCTTTCCTCATACGCTCAATGTAGTAACCAACATATCTTTTACCAAGCCTGTATTTTTTATATGCACACAAGGTGGTTTCAATTTGATAAATATTGCCTTTGTGAGTTTTCAACAAATCAAGAAAAACATTGTGTAAATGAACTGCTTTTTCCCTTGTTAATTTTTTGTCAATCCAATCTTCTTTTCCTATTGCAAAACAAATTCCATTCCTGCAACTTTCAGCCTCAAGCATATTTAAGTATGTAGGAGAATGACTGGTTGAAGTTATTTGGTTCAGCACATCGAGATAATTAAATGTGCTAAATCTGCCGAAATTTTTAATCGAAGTTATTTTTGAATAGCAGTCTTTCCAATCCTTTGAATCATTGAAATATTTTTCTTGAGAAGATTTTACTAAATTTTTATAACTAACGAATGCGGGAATAAAACCATTACCTGTTTTTACTCTAAGGCGATCTGTTTGAAAAATCAATTTTTCT
The DNA here is from genome assembly GCA_964574485.1 of uncultured Saprospiraceae bacterium. Lineage (GTDB taxonomy): Bacteria > Bacteroidota > Bacteroidia > Chitinophagales > Saprospiraceae > Saprospira. The sequence continues at coordinate 2,728 of CAZNNX010000161.1, forward strand.
TTGTTTCTATCCCACCAATTTTGCATTCGTTTCAAATCAACCAATTCAAAATCAGGAAATTCATTATACATTAAAAATGTAGTTGTGGCACAATAATTAGTTCCGTATAAAAAAGAAATCCAATATCTTTGGGATGAATTCAATTCAAACCTGTCTGCCAAATATTTTAGACAAATCACAGATGGATCTACATCTTTGGCTTCCATTGAATGATTGTGGTAATCAGTATAACTCACATAACCCATATATTCATTTTTTTCTTTTTATTTTTTGAAAGTTTAGTGCCAATGAATTTCATGCCCATTTTTTTATAAAATGAATTACCTTTTTCATTGTCTTCGTTGCAAGTTAAATAAACAGGCCTTGGAAGATTTTTAAAAAACAATTCACCATATCCACATCTTTGCTTTTCACTTATTATACCAAAGTCCTTGACCACATAAGCATTAATTTTTTTTGAAAAACCGAACCTTATCATGCCAATGTTTTCTAATACAAAAAACTTATATGGGGTTTTTTGAATCAGATAATCATCCCAACAATTATAAAGGTTGAAACTTCCGATTTCATTTTTGCAATCTTTATAAACTTGTCTTATGAATAATTCATCTGTTTTTAAGGCAGGTCTAAATTTCATAATATTTATTTGGTTTCAATTTTTCGTTGTTCTTCAAACCACTTCTTGCTAGAATATCTGAGGTACTTGCAATGTAAGTTGCGTTTTCATGCTTTGAAATTGATAATGGCCTCAAATTGTTTTTAATTGCTATTATTTGGTTTTTATTGTTTAGAAAAACTCCCGCAAAAGTTCTTTTATTTTCATTTATAAAATTCAAAAATGAATCTTTGCCTTCCTTATACTTCAAAATAGCAATCTCACCATCATTTTCAGTTTTCATTTCAACATTGAATTTTTTTTCCATTTCTGTTTTTGAACTCATATCGATAACCCCATTGAAGGCTAGACAAAAATCATCCAAAAAAATCGGCTGATTGTTTTCAATAACTTTCCAATCTCCACTAGTTGAATATCGAAAATGAGCAATAAACTTATTTGGTTTTTTTTCAATCAAAGATTTTAGGAACTGATCGTAATCAATGAATTTGAAATTTTGAATTTTATTTTTTTCAACAAAGGAATACCCGAAACTATGAAGGCCTCTTATTCTTGAATTCTTCATTATTTGTTTTAGTATTTCTTCTTCCCAACTACCTGAAACAGCAATTATTGAACACATTATAATTTTTGTTTTTCTGCCTTCAAATGTTCAATTATCATTGCACCAACATACGCTCCTTGTTCTCTCCAAAATTTAACTAACTCAAAAGCCTCATCATAATGCTCAAGGTCAAACTCAATTTGGATTGCTTTCTTAACTCCATTGGTCATATCATCAAGTTGACCTTCCGCTTCCTCATCATCTAAAATTGAATAGTCAGGAGTCTCCCCCCAATTTGGTACATTCAATCCCCATTCATCTAGAAGTTCTGCCTCCCATTCGTTTGCAAGCATATCCCAATCCCATTCACCGAAGCCTACATTATCCTTAATGATAAATTGCTTCTGCTCATCTTCAGTAAGATTATCTGCCAGGATGATCGGAACTTCTTTAAGACCTGCTTCTTTACAGGCTTTCAATCTCATGTTACCACCCAGGACAATCATATCTGAGTTTACTACTATCGGCCTGATATCAAGCATCTTTGGGAACTCCTGTATAGACCGAACCAATTTAGCGAATTTGTCATCCTTAATAACTCTAGGGTTATTAGGATTCATTTTTACTTCTGAGATTTTTACCTTTTGCGTTTTCATAATTTTAAATAATAATGGGGGATTGCTCCCCCGATTTTTAGTTTTCTACTTCCCAGGCTGTACTGAGGTGATAAATTAATTCATCATAGGAATAGAAGGATACCTCCTCATCTGTTCTGTGATCATAACCAAAGTATTCAACCTCTTGGCCAAGCATACAAGCAATCTGAATACCGCTTTCTAAAGCGATATAAACATAACCGCTGTTTGGATTGAACCCCTCTTCCATTATGTATTCACCTGAACAATAATCTGCATAGGCGTTCCATACTTTTGATTTTCCTTTTGCTTCAAGATAAGCGAATGATCTGTTTTCCATAGGTGTTATTGTTTTGTTTTTACAAATATCTAAATTATTTATTAAAAAACAAATTACCTACTTTTTTTTTATTCGCCTGATGCTTCTACAGCCTCCACAGGTTCTGCTACCTTTTCTGTCAAGGTATTAGCAATCCCTGCCTCATCAAGTAATTTCTTGAATAGTTCCGCAAGTTGAAAGATTCCGTTTGGATCTTCTAGAGAGATAGTGACTGTCTTCTCAGGGCTGTTGAAATGTAGTTCAAATGATGCCATTTTCTTTTTTCTTTTTTGGTTTAAATTGATTCATTTTTTGTTGATGCTTTTCTTCAAGAAAATCTCTGTAGGTCTTGGTATCACCCATCTTATCATGGCAATACCTGCACAAGGCCATCAGATTCTCTATGTGATCTTTTTCCTTGCTTCCTCCCATTCCCCTGGCTTTGATATGGTGTATGTCTACAGCCTGAGATCCGCAGGATTCACAAGGTATAAAATCGGCAATGGAATAGCCAAAATAACTCATGTATATTTTGGTGTGCTTTTTCATTAATCCATCCACTTACCTTCTGTCCTTAGATGCCAAAAGCGATGCTTAAGGACTTCGAAGATCAGGGCAAAAAGGGAATCACTTTGGTATTCACCTTCTGCTACAATTAGTCTGAACTTCGCCATGATCAGAAAGGTAAATTGTCTACAGGTACTTTGTCAAATTCATTTGCCTTTGGCACTACCTCATCCTTTTTGTATTCATTCAAGGTGATTGCCACATCTTTTCCGTACTCATTCGGTGCATCATAGATGTTGACATTGACATTGACATACTTTTTCCCGTTATAGGTGTATGCGTGAGTCTCTGCATCACTTATGCAGATTGCTGCTGTGAGCCAGGAGGAACTTCTCTTCTTGCCATTGCCTAGCCTTACTTTTGGTTTTTCGTTCATGTGTTTATTTGGTTTGGTTTATTTCTTTCTTCTTCTCTTGATAGGCTTGTTTTCGATCACAGGCTCTTCAATGATTGCAGGTACTTCCTCCACTTCAG
>CAZNNX010000162.1:0-377 GCA_964574485.1 uncultured Saprospiraceae bacterium
AACTTTCCTCAACTTCTATTTGTGCCGGTCAGTCTGCCCTTTTGACCTATATTCTTTCAGGGCCATTTAATTCAGGAAATATTTTCACTGCTCAATTGTCTGATATCAATGGCAATTTTTTGAATCCAACAGTAATCGGACAAATTACTAGCAGTGTCTCTTCAATTCTGAATGTTAGTATTCTTCAAAATACTCTTGCAGGATCCAATTATCAAATTCGACTTATAAGTTCCAATCCACAAACTACTGGACCGAGTTTACCTTTTTCCATATTAGCACAAGTATCAGCAGGTAACTTAGTAGTCAGCAAAGATACGATTTGTCCTTTTGAGAATGCCACCATTTTTCGGTTGAGACTCAGGTAAAACAGAATCAGG
>CAZNNX010000162.1:387-5824 GCA_964574485.1 uncultured Saprospiraceae bacterium
CACCATTTCTTTACAGGGTACCAACGCAGTGCAATCTGTTGTTTGGGAACAATCTGTAGATGGTATTCAATTTACTAGTTCTACTTTCAACGGCCTTAGTTTTAATACGGGCCCTTTGTTCAATACATTATACGTGAGAGGTATTGTGTCAGGTGTCTGCGGTGTAGACACATCTGTTGTGGGAAATGTAGTAGTAACTAATTTACCTCAAACTCAATTTGTTTTCAATGTTCTGGCAAATAACACAGTTAGTTTTACTAATCAAAGCAGTGGTTACACTCAATTGAATTGGTATTTTGGAGATGGAGATAGCTCATTATTGCTAAATCCAACCCATGTCTATCCAGGTCCAGGTACATATTTTGTTGAGTTAATTGCTACGAATGCATTTGGCTGTAGTCAAACCTATTCTGACAGTATTATAATAGGAACAACAAATATTAACTTAAAGCAGTTTGATCAGGTTCAAATTTTCCCCAACCCCTTCAAAGATCAATTATTGTTGAGTGATTGTAATTCCTTCAATAGTGTATTTGAGGTCCACATCTATGACCTGCAAGGTAAAAGTATCTTGAATGATACAATGAGTTTGAATCAGCCAATACAAACGAGTCAGTGGCAGAGTGGAGTCTATTGGGTTGAAATAAAAAAGGATGGAAAGTTAATTCGAGTACAAAAAATGATTAAATGGTAAAGTTCTATTGAAAGCATTTAATCTTGAGAGCTTTTGATTCAATTACATTACTCCAGTTGTTATCTCTGTCTTTGATTTGAATTTTATAAACAACAGAATCATGTTTGTTGGGTATATTTCCGCATAGCACAGGAAAACCGGGTATGACACAACAGATACTGCTCATATCTACTTCTATATCTCCTGAAATTCCACTCGCGACACCTTGTTGGGGTATATTGGGGATTCTGTAAAAAATAGTATCGTCAGTTCTTGTATCAATTATTAACATATTGGGAGTTGAATCTCCCTCACTTATGCCTAGATTCCCGTCGCCATCTGTAAATCCGACGATCATTGTGACCTGACCAGTAAATTGTTGGACCGTATCCATACTGAATTTATTCCATTCAATGGCTGGTACTTCAGGGAAAATAGGAGGGGATTCACAAGAAGAAATGAACAAAATCGATGTAAAGAGAAAGAGTATGTTTCGCATAATTAATTGCATTCTAATATTAAATTGTCAGAGTTTACACGATTACTCCACTTTCCGGAACGATCTCTTACCTCCAGAACATATTTCATTGTATCTCTGAGCTGATTTGGATTCGCTACACAGGGAGCAAATGTTGTATCGTTGTAAATACAACAACCGGAATATACAATAAGTTGAACTTCACCTTTTCTGTAGGAACCTTCCGGATGATTGTTGTCATTCGGCAATCTGTAACTTGCGATAATTTGTAAATTTCTCTCATCCAATAAAAAAATATTATCGGCACTATCACTTCCTATGTCTCCGTCGCCATCAGTATAGGAAAATGTAATAACCATGGAATCCTGACCATTTTGCTTTAGTAATGATTTGGATTGAGATTTGAATGAAATGACAGGTTCGCTTGGATATTCATCCTTTTTGCAGGAAAGACCAATAAGTATAAGAGAAGAAATAAAAAAAGAGATTATTTTTGCTTTCATGAGTCGGGAAAATACCTTAGAGAATTTAAAGACCAGAATCGTAAACCTTACCGAGGATCAATTTGAAAATTTATCTTTGGAAATCTTTCATTATCAATATCAAAATAACGAAATATATCATCGATATGTGAATTTACTTGGTAAAGATATTGAAAAAATTTCTCAATTGACAGATATTCCATTCTTGCCAATTGAATTTTTTAAAAGATTTGAAATCAAATCTGGTTCTTGGCATTCGGAGGCTATATTTACAAGTAGCAGTACTGGTGGTGTACCAAGTTCACACCATGTAAAGGATCTAAGTTGGTATAGAGAAATTGCAAGATTTTGTTTTCAGTATTTCTTTGGATCATTGGAAGATTGGACTTTTTACGCATTACTTCCTTCCTATTTGGAGCGTAAGGGTTCGTCTTTGGTGCAGATGATGCATGATTTTATGTTGCTTTCAGGTCAGAAGGAAACCTATTTTTATTTGCACGAATATGATCTATTTATTGAAAAATTAAAACAAGAGAAAGGAAAATCAGTTTTCGTAATGGGGGTAAGTTTTGCACTCATAGACTTAGCGGAGCGATTTAATTCCAGGTTGTCAGGTCCCGTATATTTTTGTGAAACGGGAGGGATGAAAGGGAAAAGAAAAGAAATTTTGAGAGAAGAATTACATGAGATTTTAACTAAAAATATTTCACAACAGCCCATTCTATCAGAATATGGCATGACGGAACTATTGTCTCAAGCCTATGCAAAAGAACATGGAATCTTTGAAACACCGCCAACGATGCAGGTTTTTATCAGAGATAGTACAGACCCTTTTCATTTTTTAGAGAATAATCGCCACGGTGCTTTGAATATAATTGATTTAGCAAATATTGATAGTTGTAGTTTCATCGCAACAGATGATATAGGAATGAAACTTTCAAAAAATCAATTTAAAGTCCTAGGCAGATTAGATCATGCAGAGCAAAGGGGTTGTAACCTAATGGTCTATTGAATTTAGAGCATCAAATCATTGCTTTTGGCCATCATGGTAGCCATTTTATAAGCTATTCTGGCACCAACATTACCATCCCACTCAGTTGCAGAGCCAACTTCACACAAATCGAAACCAATAATAGTCTTGCCACTGTTTACGAGTTTTTTTAGCAAAAAGAAGGCTTGTTGCAGTTCCAAACCACCTGCCACCGGAGTTCCTGTATTGGGACAAAGATTGGGTTGTAATCCGTCGATGTCAAAACTTATGTAGACCATATCAGGAAGTTTGGCAATGATTTGATCGAAAATTTCATTTAAATTTTGACCAACATACATCAACTCTTTCATTTCTTGATCAAAACTGACTTCAATTCTTTTTTTACTTTTATGAATAAATTCTACTTCCTCATGGCAATAATCTCTGATGCCTACCTGGACGAGTTTTTTAATCTGTGGAATTTCAGCAAGGGCATTGTAAAAAATAGAGGCATGAGAATAAGTAAAACCCTCATAAGCATTTCTCAAATCACAGTGTGCATCGATCTGTAGAATTCCAAATTGATCGTGTTTTTCGGCCAATGCGTGAAGATAACCGAGTGGGGTACTGTGGTCACCTCCAATGAGTCCAACCATTTTACCCATATCGAGTAAAGCAGTACATTGATTTTTTACCCAATGATTCAACCATTCTGAATTTCTGTTGACTTCTTCAACCAGTTCACTTTGAAAAGATTTTCCATTTTCAATTCTTTCAATATGCTCACTGGCCAACTTTCTAGTTTTTTTCGAAAGCTTTGCTACCTGTTTATCTGTAGGTAACATGTAAATTCCAGTCTGATATGCATTGGGGAAATCAGCATCGTATAAGTCTAGCTGGTAAGAGGCCTCTCTGATATTTTCAGGACCTTTGGCTGTTCCGGGAGAATAGGAGACTGTAGCCTCCCAAGGAACTGGCAAAAAGACAATGGAAGCAGAATCCAAATCGTAGGGAAGTCCAATAAAGTTGCCGTTTTTCACAGCAAAGCCGCTGGGGTTAAAATCATTGTTGTCGGTCATGAGTTTCTATTTACTGCAAAATTAATTTCTTTTTCTATTTATGAAAAAAAGAAGCCTTTAAATTGAATGAAATCAGCATATTTTATGACCCAAAAAATAGGAGCTTGACAATTATTATTGGGAAAAATTACTTAAATTTGCGAAGTATAAATCTTCTATAATTTAATAATAGTTACTATGGCATTTGATATTGAGATGATAAAAGAGAGATATTCCCAACTCTCTCAAAAAGTGAATGAAGCTAGAACAAATTTAAAAAAACCTTTAAGCTTGACTGAAAAGGTACTTTATACCCATTTAAATCCGGAATCTCCCTTAAGAGATTATGCACGTGGTAAAGATTATGTTTTCTTTTCTCCTGATCGTGTTGCGATGCAGGATGCAACAGCTCAAATGGCCTTATTGCAATTTATGACCTGCGGAAGAGATAAGGTAGCTGTACCCTCAACCGTTCATTGTGATCACTTAATTCAAGCCAAAACAGGAGCAGATCAAGATTTGAAAATTGCATTGGATATCAATTCTGAAGTATATCAGTTTTTAGAGGATGTTTCAAGTAAATACGGTATCGGATTTTGGAAACCCGGAGCTGGAATTATTCATCAAATCGTATTAGAAAATTATGCTTTTCCTGGAGGAATGATGATTGGAACCGACTCTCATACGGTGAATGCAGGTGGTTTGGGAATGATTGCCATCGGTGTTGGTGGTGCTGATGCAGTGGATGTTATGGCGGGAATTCCATGGGAGTTGAAAATGCCTAAGTTGATAGGTGTAAAATTAACAGGTAAATTGAATGGTTGGACTTCTCCCAAAGATGTAATTCTTAAAGTGGCAGGTATTTTAACTGTTAAAGGGGGTACTGGTGCTATTGTTGAATATTTTGGAGAAGGAGCAATCAATATGTCTTGTACCGGAAAAGGTACAATTTGTAACATGGGGGCAGAAATTGGTGCTACAACCTCTATTTTTGGCTACGATGATTCAATGAAAAGATATTTGGAATCAACTGGCAGAGCTGATGTTGCAGCATTAGCTGAACTTGTGAAAGAACATCTTACAGGTGATGACGAAGTATACGCCAACCCAGAAAAATGTTTTGATCAGGTAATTGAAATTAATCTCTCTGAGTTAGAACCCCATGTAAATGGGCCGTTTACTCCGGACTTGGCCTGGCCTTTGTCCAAATTTGCCCAAGCGGTAAAAGAAAATGGGTATCCACAAAGATTAGAAGTTGGATTGATCGGTTCTTGTACAAATTCTTCCTACGAAGATTTAAGCAGAGCTGCATCTCTGGCAAAACAAGCTGTTGATAAAAATTTAAAGGCAAAAGCTGAATTCACTATAACACCTGGTTCAGAACAAATCAGATATACCGTAGAAAGAGATGGAATTTTAGCTTCATTTGAGCATATTGGAGGTGTTGTCCTGGCAAATGCCTGCGGACCTTGTATCGGTCAGTGGGATAGACATATGGATGATCCCAATAGAAAAAATTCTATTATCACATCTTTCAATAGAAACTTTAGTAAGAGAGCTGATGGAAATCCCAACACACACTCTTTTGTAGCTTCTCCCGAAATTGTAACTGCTTTTGCTATAGCCGGAGATCTGACATTCAATCCAATGACAGATACCTTGATAAATGAATCAGGTCAGGCTGTAAGTTTGGATCCGCCTTCAGGAGATGTATTGCCTTCAAGAGGTTTTGATGTGGAGGACGCAGGTTTCTTGGCCCCCGCAGAAAACGGATCA
>CAZNNX010000163.1:0-5770 GCA_964574485.1 uncultured Saprospiraceae bacterium
GTTTGGGACCCAATTGAACGATGCCTGGGTTTTTTTCCAAGGCGTAGTCTAGAACCCGGGAATAATGTGGATGAGTGGGCGGGATTTGTCGGATTTGCTTTGGGTTTTTGGAAATAGCGAGGTGGCAAAGGTCGTAGTTGAGGGAAGCTATCTGTCCCACATAGCTAAAATTACCTTCATTCAGATTTACCGCCACAAGCGCGATGGAAAGGTTGTCACGTAGGGTAGCAGAGGCATATCTAAAGCAAGCGGGCTGCTTCAAGATCAATTGAGTGACATAGGCTACATCATTCTGTAATGCTGGGGCGGCGAATTGAAATGAAGAAGGCCACCGTAAGGCAAGGGTTTCGACCCAGTCAGCTCGAGATGCAAACTCAGGCCAAGAAGCCATGATGTTCCAATGCTTTTTCATCAACTCAGGAAAAACCACTTCTAGGTCTACCTGATCCTTGACATTCGGGACCACCTGTATGAAAAATTTAAGGAGGTCATCACCGGCTTGGACACCCGCTTCAATGTAGAAATGGGGAGGGATATCGAATTCTTGCTGGTCTGCCAAAAACTTGAATATCCATGGGAATTGCTTTGTTAACTCCTCTAAAAATTTCTCTCCCCGGTATTGCCTGTTTTCGTTCCTTAGAAATAAACTCAAATAACCATTGCAATCCCAATCTTTGAACTGGGGCAGGAGATTTTCTAAGGCAAGTAGTTCGTGTGGATGCATGGGATAAAAAGGAGGGATAAATAGTGTGATTAAGTGGATTAAGATACCCAACTCCAGGTAATAGAGTCAAGTCCCAAGGATGGAAAAAGAGAGGTGATTTTTTCTTGGTCAAGGTAGTGACTGACGACCGCGATCCGATCAAAGGTCTGCAGCAAGGGCGCATGTGCAAGAAAGCGTGCTTTGGCTTCCTGCTCCCAGTCGGCTGAAGTAGGGAGATAAAAATGTGACGAGAGCACAATGCAAAACGAATTCGCGGTGGGTGTCTTCCAATCTTCAGGGACTGAGGCTTGCAATTTGCGGACATATTCCTGCGCAAAGTCAGGGACTTGAGAAGTGTGGGCGTCCAGCGATTCCAATTTTTTCCAATAGGCTTGGACCTCGTTCAACTGCGCTTCAATCTTGAGTTCATCTTGATAGGGCTGTATGTCAAAAGCAGTACAGAGAATGCAGGTCCCTGTGCTTGGATCTCCAAAACCCATGAAATTAGGGATGGAAGCAATACCTTTTTCGAAGCTTGTGCGTTGTGTTAAATTCATGTTACAAATAAAATCAAGTTCTTTATAAGACTTCGAAATTATACAAGCTTGCAATTTTCAGGGCTTGCCAAAAAAAGTTACCGAATTTTGGCTAAAATTAAATTTCACTTCCATGCTATTAGCTCTCTTTCCCTCCCTGTCCGAAAAGGAATGCATCGCTATTTGGTGCGGCTGTGTTGCCTTATGGCTGCTTTGGGTACTGTCGGATAGGAAAGGGGGTAAGTCTAAGGACCTGAATACTTCATCACTCCAAGCGGTGCAGGTGCCCAAGGTGGTCTTTGCGAGGGAGGTGATCCGCTGGTGCATGCAGCACTTGGGAGTCCCCAAGGGAAAGAGGACAGGCCCTCGTCTCCTGCTCCGCTACTACCGACATAGGAAGGTGATGGGCACCTACCAGCAGCGCTCCAAGACGATTACCTTGTATTGGGGGAGTCATGCCAGCTTGAGGGAGGTGGTAAACACGCTGATCCACGAGTACCAGCATTTCTTGGATATTCGGACGAGTCAGGAGGACAAGGCCTACGACAAGGAGCTGAAGCAAATCGGCTACCAGGACAACAGCTATGAAAAGCGCGCGAGACAGGCAGCCGACTACTGGGAAAAGGCTTGCATCCAGGCGCTGCAGCAAAAAGGATTCATCAAGTAAATCAACTTATACTACACCAAAACGATAGAACCCATGGGTTACTCACACAAGTACGACACCTATTTCAATGACGAAACTGGGGAGTGGACAGAAAAAATAGGCTTCTGTAAGGAGGAAGACAACTGTACCTATTGCAAGGCCTACAACGAGGACGGCCGGCCGGCTACGGCTTTTGATGCTCCCGAGGATGCGATTTGGAAGGAGGAGGATTAAGCAGAGAATTCTTTTCTGTATTTAATTCGAACCTTCTAAATTTTTTGGACTTTCACTAAAGCCTGGTAGAAACCTACAGGTAGCATGTAATTGCCGCCTTTACAATGTCCAAATTTCAATTGCCTTGTCTGCTAATTCTTTGGATCGCTTCTCCACCTGCGCAAACCTGAACTCTGGATAATTTTCCACGATTTCAGTAGTTACTCTTAGGGATGATTTTTTATACTGGTTGAGCTTATTTTCAAAAGGATTATTCGAGGCTTTGATATTCAACTTCTGGCCAAGTAAGGTGAAGTTTCCGATTCTATTCACAAAGTCCCCATGATTAAGGGCTGCGTTTTCCCCTAAGTAAAGTTCCCAATCCCCAAACTCAGCTTTAGATTTTTTTGTATGTATAGTTTGAGGAATAATATGCTCTAAATGTACCTCTAAGCCTGAGTTAATTATAAATTCTCCTTGTGTTTGGTGAAGATCGTATTCGAATTGCTCTAAAACATATTTTGCTCTATTTATGCTCCTCTTGTAGTCCGCTTTACTGAAATTTAATTTGAATTCCTGATCGCCAGGAATATCCTTCAACAATCTTCCTTTAATTGCTTGCAATAGGTCTTCTGAATCAAGTTTATTAACCAAATCTGAAAAAATATCATCAAGAACCCCTGTTTGTCTTGAACAGATGTGACGTCTAAGCATAAACACAGCAATCATTTTTAAAATGGTAAGGCGCTGTGTATCCGAGATGCTATTTCTTGAAAACAATTCCAAAAGGAATGTATAGGCGGGTACTGATTGTATTCTTTGTAGATCTAAAATTGCTGAATTGATTTTTGGGTTGGAAAACTTTCTATTTTTCAATAGGGAATAAGTCTTAGCATAATTGGCTATCGTTTTGGTAAATTCAGCAGCCGACACTTTTTCTACTTGATCTGTACTTGATACTTTTTCTATTTGTTCGTCCTCGTAGGTCTCTTCATCCAAATCCGTGCTTGCTTCAGGATAATCCTCTTCAGCAGCTTCGATTTTAAGTTTTGAATAAACCCTAAATTCAGCTAAGCCTTCACAATTTTGGACAGAGTTAATGTATAGTTTTTTGAATTCGTCATTCAAGAAGGTAAATGTGATTTTTCTCCTAAGTCGAGAACACATAAAATGTCTGAAAAACTCATCTGTTGATATACCATCCAATGAAATAATTATGTTTTTCCAATTTTCTTTGACTGAAATAAGCGTTTCATCATCTAAAATCGATGCATGCCCGAGTAAGAAATTTTTGATAATATCTGTTGGACTCAAGCTTAATCCTCTATTATTAATGGTCTCAAATAGCTTGTAGGCATCTTTAGCTTGGTAAACATCTAGTCTGATTACCGACACCTTATCCATTAGTTTGAAATAGAAAGAATCAAATTCATCAGGACTCAATTCCTTTATCCATTTTTTGAAATGTTCTAAATTATTTTTTAGGTTCTCATTATGAATTGTTTCTAGATTCTCGTCCTTAAGAATCTTGATGTAATCTGGGTTATCTAGTTCTCCTAATTCAACCTTGTTTTTTCTTACCCTATCTACGCCACTTGAAGTTAGTAAGCCATCTATTTTTTGTGCTTCTCCTAGGTCGTTTCTTTCAGAAAATGCTTTGCTAATTGCTGTGAGTAGAAGGGATAAAGTGGTGATTCGCTGTTGTCCATCAATCACCTCCAATTTATTTATATTGGCAGAGTGAGCGCCGGTAATGCAAACCAAATTTCCTAATAAATGGGTTTCCTCATTCCCTAAATATTTAATGTCATTGAAGAGTTCTTCGCATTGCTTTTCTTGCCAAGCATATCTTCTTTGGTATGCAGGAATAAAAAATTGCTCATTTCTTGTACTAAATAATTGGTTGATTGTCAGTGGAGTAGGAGTGATTTTCATAATTATTTTTTCTTGAGTACAAAGCCAATAAACAGCAGTAATCAAATTGTGGGGAATGTTTTTTCTCAAATCCGCTTAAATACTTTTTAGCGGAATTAGAAGATGCAAGATAGCTTTCATTTTGTATACACAAACCAATTTTCCTCATTCTTCCTTCAGCGTTTGACATTCGGTATTGAAAGTGGAAACAAGCCTGTCTGCCGACAGGCTGGCGAGAAACAAAGAGGCAAGAAACAATAGCATGCTGCTCCAAGATGGCAGGATTAATTTAGCGGCAGAATAAAAAGTCTAATCTCTTGCCTCTTGATTCTAATCGTCTTATATGGCCTACTTCCTTTTTGGTACCTCGTATATTGTACAATTTTCCACTTCTTCTTTTGCACTCAGCACTTCGATTGCTATTCCATTTCTGATAAAAATCACCTTCTAGGCTGATCTCGGTTACCTTCTGTTATTTTTTAAGAAGGTAGATTTGAGTAAGATGATTTTTTACTCAACCAATTTAACTCCATTCACCATGGCACAACTCACCACACGTAAAAACGGCGGAAGATCGTTTCCCAGCTTGGCAAACGAATTCTTCAATGCAGATCGATGGCTTGGATCTTCCTTGTTTGATCTGGACAGCAACTTAGTTGCCCCCGACACTTGGGGGCTGGTACCTGGGGCCAATATCAGTGAAACTGACAAAGCCTACAGCATCGAACTGGCAGTTCCTGGCCTTGAAAAGAAAGATTTCAAGGTGGAGGTTCAGGATGGGGTCTTGAGCATAAGTGCCGAGCGAGAAGAAGAAAAATCCGAGGAAGACAAAAATTACCGGCGACAAGAGTTTTCCTACCATTCTTTTTCCCGGGCCTTTACGCTCCCAGACAATCTCCTATTGGACAAAATCGAAGCGAATTACACGCACGGTATCCTTCACCTGACCCTTCCCAAAAAGGAAATCACAGTGAGTAAACCTAGCAAGCAGATTAAGGTAGGCTAGAATCCTTCTTCCAAAATGAAACATCCCAACCTTTCGGGTTGGGATGTCTGGTTTTTACTCCTCGCCAAAAATAGCCCCTCCCAATCTGATCAAGATGGAGTAGTAATTCAGGTTGATTTCCTCATCTTCGGTCACCTTGCCATCGGCATTGGCGAGATCATTCATAAAGCGAATGATGTCTTCCCGTACCCCATCACTGGAGATATTCATGTTGATCACGATACAATTTTCACTGACCAAATTAGCAAGCTCTTTGATGGTAAAGATGCTTTTACATTTTTTTAGCAGGGCCAGGGTTTCATCCAGAACCTCCAAGCACTCGTCTTGGTCCAAGTCAAACCATTCCCCCATGGTGACGGCAGTAGACTTGATGTCTGCTAGTTCTTCAGCCGTGTAATTGTCCAACTTCCACCCTACCTGTAGAATGACAAAAAGGATGCAATGTGGAAGCGAAGTGATATCTAAGGTTTTTTTTGACTTGTCAAGTGTATAGGGACCCTCCTTTTTTTTCTCCTTCGCTTTTGGGACGGCCTTTTGTTTGGGTACAGCCTTTTGTTTCTTGGGGGCGGCAGCTTCTGCTGTTCCTTTTTCTTCCTGTTCCATCGGGGAGTCCAACTCATCCACACTTGGGATGGCAGAAAGATCGAGGACCCTGACTCCTCCAAAAATTTGTAAGTAATCCTTGAGGACTGGATTGTTGGTGTAGGTGCTGGGATGGAAATCTACCTTTACATGGTCCAGGAGAACTTGCA
>CAZNNX010000164.1:0-5716 GCA_964574485.1 uncultured Saprospiraceae bacterium
AGGTTATGCTCTACCAACTGAGCTACTCCTGCTTATACCTTTTTTCAAAGGTGTTGCAAATATAGAGAAGCTAAATGTAAAAAACCAAATAAAAGTCTGCTTTTTTCTAAGAATCATTCAGGATTCTAATTCCTTAATATATAAATCAAGATTTTCAATATAGGTTCTGCTATTGGAAAGCCGAGGTACTTTATTTTGACCACCGTATTTTCCTTTCGATTTCAGCCAATTATGAAAACTGCCTTTGGGAACTGTTTTGATCTTTAAATTTTTCAATGCAATATCTTTATATCTTTTCGCATCGTAATCTGAATTAATTTTTCTTAACTCATTATCCAGATATTGGGAGAATTCAAATAAATTTTCAGGGGCATTGTCAAATTCGATTCGCCATTCATGACCACCTTTCCCTTCCTCAAGATAAATGGGACCTACAGTATATTCATTTACAGTGACTCCAAATTTTTCACAAGTAGAGGCAAGCGCCTTGTCGCTGTTATCCACCATAACCTCTTCTCCGAAAACATTGATATAATGCTTGGTTCTTCCAGTAATTTGCAATAAATAGGGTTTGGTTGAAATAAATTTTACGGTATCACCGGGCATGTATCTCATCAATCCGGAATTTGTACTGATTAAAATAGCGTAATTAACATCAGCTTCAGTCTCTTCAATTCGGAATACTAGCGGATTTTTACTTTCCAGCTCAGAAACAGGAATAAACTCATAAAAAATCCCATTATCCAATAGTGGCGTTAAACCTGTTTCATGTGAATAGAATTGGGATGCAAAATATCCTTCTGATGCATTGTAAATTTCACGATATTGCATCTTCTCCGAAGGGAAAAATTGATAAAATTGATTTTTATAGGGTGTAAAGCTAACTCCTCCATGCATGTACAATTCGAAATCTGGGAAGACTTCAAAAATGTTCTTTTTACCGGTTATTTCTAAAATTTTTTTCAATAGTACCAGCGTCCAGGTTGGAACTCCTCCCATATTCGTTATGTTTTCACGAATAATTTTTTGAGCTATCAGCTCAATCTTTGACTCCCAATCCGACATGAGCGCTATACTTATATCAGGACAGTGAAAGTATTTGCCATAAAAGGGCATGTTTTTTAACATGATGGCTGAAATGTCACCAATTTTTGTTTCCCTGTGATCTTCAAAATCTGTTAAACTGCCCCCCATAATCAGCCCCTTGGCTGAAGAGAGAAGTTGGGTTTGAGGATTGCTGAAATACCACATGGCTAAGGTGTCATGACTACCTTGAAGGTGACATTTTTTTAAGTTTTCAGAACTAACAGGAATAAATTTACTTTTATCATTGGTTGTTCCTGAAGATTTGGAGAACCATTGTGTCTTTCCTGGCCATAAAACATCAGATTTTCCTAACATCATATGAGAAATCCATGGTTTTACATTTTCGTAATCCTGAATAGGAACAAGATTTGTAAAGTCTTTGTAACTGATGTCTTTTTTACCTAAAAGAGAACTACCGAAAGTTGTATTTTTATAGGATTGGATGAGATAATAAAACCATTTATCCTGAATTTTTTTCGGATTTACTCTGAAGCTTAATATTTGTTCAGCTCTTCTTTTTAAAGCAATTTTAACCAGTCTGTTGAGAAACTTCATGAATAATTAAAATATAAGATGGTTTTTTAGCCTCAGTACAAAGATATTAATAATAATTGGTCCAATTTACAACCCAAAGATTGATTTTTTCGTCTTATATTTGTTAAACAAGCCAAAACCATGAAAAATATTTCAATCATCCTTGTTTTTGCAGTATTTTTATTTTCCTGCGCCAAAGATAGCTGCACAACTGAATATACTTATGTAAAGTATGAACCTGTGTATAAATCTACTACTGAAATCAGACATACAATAAGTATGGGGGCTCCTGAAGCTTTGGTTAATCCGGGTAAAATTTACATGTTTAGAAGTTATTTACTTGTTAATGAACAATTTAAGGGAATTCACTTTATTGACAATAGTAACCCCTCTCAACCAGTACGTGTAGGTTTTCTGAAAATTGAAGGTAATTTGGATATGGCTGTCAAAGGTAATGTTTTATATGCCGATAATTATATTGATTTAGTTTCAATCGATTTAAGTTTACCTATGCAACCCCAACTGGTTGACAGAGATATGAACGTTTTTCCTAGCTATGGTACTGATGATGCAGGTAATATCTTAGTAGCCTATGTAGAAAAGGAGGTCACAGAGGATGTTTTATGCAGCCAGGTGGGTTCTGGTTGGGGTGCACCAATCAATCAAGGCGGTCCCTTCCTTGCTATGAGTTCTCAGGGTGCAGCAAGTATGTCTACTGGCTCTCAGGGAAGATCTGATGCTTCTGTAGGGGTTGGTGGATCTATGGCCAGATTTACTGTAAATGGAGATTATTTATACACTGTGGATCAAACAAATTTGCACAGTTTCGATATTTCTAATACAATGAATCCAACAGAAACCAGCAATGTAAATGTAAGTTGGTCTGCAATAGAAACAATTTTCCCATATCAAGACAAGCTTTTTATTGGGGGAAATGCGGGGATGTTTATTTTTAGCGTTTCTAATCCTTCTCAACCGGTACAGCTGTCTGAGTTTCAACATGCCAATGCTTGTGATCCGGTTTTTGTTGAAGGAAATAGAGCCTATGTGACTTTGAGAAGCGGTACCAATTGTCAGAATTTTACAAATCAATTAGATGTTGTTGATATTTCTGATATTACAAATCCAACTTTACTGGTCTCTCATCCGATGTCAAATCCTCATGGATTGAGCATTAAAAATCAGAAATTATATCTTTGTGATGGAGACGCTGGTTTGAAAATTTTTGATTCTTCAGATGATTTTCAAATCGCTAATCGCTTACTCTTTCAGGATGCAAGTTACAGCACCTATGATGTGATTGCCTCACCTTTTCAAGATTTACTACTGGTTGTTGGAAAAGATGGATTAACCCAATATGATATTCAAAATCCGAGTCAGGCAGTAAAATTAAGTACTATACCTGTTCAAAGATAAGCATATGAGATTATCTTGGCTTTTCCTATTGTTTTTTCCGCTTATATTGGGAGCTCAGGTTTTTACTGATGAGGTTATATTGAAAAATGGTTCAGTCCTCAAGGGTAAAATAATTGAATATAAAACTGATGAAAATATAAAAGTTGAAATACAGGGAGGTAGTATTTTGGTTTATCCGGCTTCTGAAGTATCTGAGATTAAAAGGAATACACAAAGAACAAATTCAGTTGCAGAGATTCTTGAAAAGCCCAAGCATTTTTATCAGAAAGAATATTACATTTCAACTTATCTACAGTTCATTGGAGGATTTATAGAAAGCCAGATGTTGGGAGGTTTGGATGTCCCATCTCTTGGTATTGGATTGAAAGCATCAGCAGGCTATGCCTTCAATCGTCATTTGATGTTGGGAGCAGGCATTGGATGGGCCTATTTGAATAATTCCATCATGTACTCTTCCCATATTCCCCTTTTTGCAGAACTAAGAGGTGATATCATCAGAAAGAAGAATGCTTTATATTATAGCTTAGGCTTGGGATATAATTTTGTCTTATTGAGAAAAGGGCCGGATTGGTTTACTGATTATCAAATGAAAACAGCCCAGGGAGGCTATTTTATTCACCCGGCACTTGGTTTTCGATTTATGTCAGAAACCAAACTTCATTTTTGTATAGAATTTTCATACAGTATTTCAACAGCTTCCTTTACCTATGAAAATAGTTTGGGAGATCAGTTGGGCCCAACAAAAAATTTATTCTTGCGACCAGCATTATCAGTTGGACTATTATTTTAGCAAATATTTATCTGCTAAATATTTGTTTCCCCAAGAAACATATGTAAATTTGCAGCGGAGCTTGGCTATAGGAGCAGCTCCTGTGAACCTCCCCAGGTCGGAAACGAAGCAAGGATAAACGGTTGTAGCGCTCGGTATAGTCCGGCTCCTTTTCAAAAGGAGCCTTTTTTTTAAAACTCTCTTGCAAATAATTTGTTTTCTTTAAAAATTAATTTCATGAAACAAGAAGAATTAGAAGCCTCTATAAAAAGAGTTTCAAAACAAGACAGGTATCAACATCACGATTACTATCTCATGGACGAGTTGCTTACTGATGAGCAAAAAATGGCAAGAGATGCAGTGAGAGCTTGGGTTAAACAAGAAGTTTCCCCAATCATCGAAGATTGTTTTGAAAGAGCCATTTATCCCAGGCATCTGGTTCAGGGTTTAGCTGAATTGGGAGCTTTCGGCCCAAGTTTGCCTCAGAAATATGGTTGTGCAGGTGCTGATGAAACTACCTACGGACTAATGATGCAAGAGTTGGAAAGATGCGATTCTGGTCTTCGCTCCGCCGCATCTGTGCAAGGATCTCTCGTTATGTTTCCGATTTACAAGTTTGGAACTGAAGAACAAAGAATGAAGTATTTACCTAAACTTGCTTCTGGTGAATTTATTGGTTGTTTTGGACTCACGGAACCCAATCATGGATCGGATCCAGGAAGTATGATCACAAATATCAAGGAAGATGGTGATTTTTACATATTGAACGGCGCTAAAATGTGGATAACCAATTCACCCATTGCTGATGTTGCCGTTGTTTGGGCTAAGGATGAAACTGGTGATATCAGAGGATTAATTGTTGATATGGATACCGAAGGGGTTTCTGCTCCCGAAATTCATGGAAAACTTTCTCTGAGAGCTTCTATCACTGGGGAACTGGTTTTTGAAAATGCACGTATACCTAAGTCCCAATTATTACCCAATGTAAAGGGTTTGAAAGGACCTCTTTCATGTTTGTCTAAGGCAAGATACGGCATTGCCTGGGGTGCTATAGGAGCTGCTTTGGATTGTTACGATACCGCTCTACGTTATTCTTTGGAAAGAGAACAATTTGGTAAGCCTTTAGCTGGATTTCAATTGACTCAAAAAAAGTTAGCTGAAATGATTACAGAAATTACTAAAGCTCAATTGTTAACCTGGAGATTAGGTTCCTTGATGGATGCAGGAAAAGCTTCCCCTGCTCAGGTTTCAATGGCCAAAAGAAATAATGTGCACATGGCATTGACAGTAGCCAGAGAAGCCAGACAAATACTGGGAGGGATGGGTATTACAAATGAATATCCAATTATGCGACATATGATGAATTTGGAAACAGTTCTTACCTATGAGGGAACTCACGATATTCACTTACTTATTACAGGTATGGATGTTACCGGAATCAACGCTTTCAAATAAATAATTTGAACAAGAATGTAGAATCGGGGGATACTTTAAATAAGTATCCCCTTTTTTAATATATTCTTTGTTGTTCAATATGCAATATCAAAACCTGATATAATTCAATGCACCTGTCAAATTTTTCTTTAGTCTTACCTGTATAGGATCCCAACATTTCACAACTTACCCTACCCCCTTTGTAATGAAAAGATGAGTAGGGGAATAAATCTTTCTGATTCAGTATTAAATCTCTTATTCTCAAATCTGCTAACACGTTTTTGACAAAGTTTTCATCAGAGCCTTTCAAAATAAAATGAGCGTCAAATTCATCAACTCCCAATTGAATATCTTTTTGTAAGTGGAGCAGCTTTCCAAGTTTTCGATACCATCCCTCATTCATGATGCTCATTTCAAAGGGCCTTCCATTTCTTGAATTCATTTCAAAACAAATATATTGTTGCCTGTGTTTACCTG
>CAZNNX010000165.1:0-5690 GCA_964574485.1 uncultured Saprospiraceae bacterium
GAGTTTTGCAGGTAAAGGTTCCATATTTACATTACATTTGAAACTTTCTGCTGAATCTTCTACTAATTCGGGCAGGGAAATCAGTTTAAAAGAGAAAACAATATTAATTCTGGATGAAAATCAAAAGGAATCTGCTTCCATACAATCCTTTTGTGAGGCCTACCAAATGAAATTTGAATTAGTTGCTGATAGAGATATAGCCAAGGAAAAACTGAATTTATCCTGGGATTTTGT
Organism: uncultured Saprospiraceae bacterium; assembly: GCA_964574485.1. Lineage (GTDB taxonomy): Bacteria > Bacteroidota > Bacteroidia > Chitinophagales > Saprospiraceae > Saprospira. Next base: position 235 of record CAZNNX010000165.1, read on the forward strand.
ACTTGCTGATATCGGATACTTTCACCAGGTTCAATCAACAAAATATAAAAATCAAGCCATCTATTTACTAACTGAATCTGATGTGAATCAGTATCGTACCCAGCTTCATAAGGCAAGATTTTTAACCAAACCTGTTTTGCCTTATCATCTAATGGAAATTTTTGTAGATACGGAAGAAAAAGTAAATCCAATCTCACTGGTTCAAAATGTTTTTCATGACGATATTTCAAATCTTAAGATTTTAATTGCAGAGGATAACAAAATCAATGTGATGCTATTAAGACAAATCTTAAGAAATCTAAATATTGTTGATATCATTGAGGCGCAAAATGGAGTGGAGGCTATAGAGTTATTTTTAGAATACCAGCCCGATTTAATTTTTATGGATGTTCAAATGCCTGAAGTAGATGGTTTAGAAGCCACTTTACAGATAAGAGAATTAGAAATAAAGAACAATTCAAAGCGAGTGCCGATTATAGCACTTACTGCCAATGCCATGAAGGGAGATAAAGAAAGGTGTCTGTCTGTTGGAATGAACGATTATTTATCAAAACCTTTCTTAAAAGATCAGATTGCTGCTATGCTTCAAGGTTATCTGAAGCTAAAATAAATGTTTTGAGATCTGACAATAAAAAAATACTTCCAAAAACCAAAATTAAATCGGTAGGATCCGCATCGGCTTTAGCCTTCTGAATGGCATTCATAACTATTTCATAAGAGCTATAATTCAAATTTTCACACCTCGCATGTGATTCTAGCACTGCAAGCGACATGGCTCTATCTATATTTGCCTTTGTCAGATAGTAAATAGCATCTTTTGGTAGAAGTGGAAAAATGTCATCTATTTTTTTGTCTGATGCAAAACCCAATATTATTCTTAGTTTTTTATAACTAAGACCTTTAGTTAGTTCTATAATTTCTGTGCAACCTTCGAGGTTATGGGCAGAATCTACGATCAATAATGGTTGCTTTTGTATAATTTGACAACGACCTATATAGCGTGTTTTTTTATATAATGCTGTAAATGCGGTTTTGCAAATATCAAGATTTAGATGAAATTTTTCTCGTATTAAACATAAAGCAGCCCAAGCAGTTTTAATGTTTTCAATTTGATAATCAGCTCCCAAATCCGATTCTATTTCAAAAGTTTTACCGTCAACTTGAAAAGATAAATCAATCAATGGAAACTGCTTTTTGATATTCGTAATTCTTACAATTTCATCAGCATAAAACAAAGTAGCATTTTCTTTTTTTGCCTGTTCGATAAATATATTTTTCGTTTCCTCTTGTTTCCTGCCAATAAGGCAAATTCCATTTTTTTTGATGATACCAGCTTTTTCAGCAGCTATTTCTGGCAGGCTATTTCCAAGAATGTGCATATGATCCCAATCAATATGGGTAATAATGGACAGTAAGGGTTGAATGATGTTGCTCGCATCTAACCTTCCGCCCAGACCAACTTCAATGATAGCCACATCTACTTTTTTTTCATAAAAGTATTGAAAGGCCAGGGCAATTGAAAATTCAAAAAAGGACAATTGGAAATCTTCTATTTGTTCTTGATGTTTCAGAAAAAAACTTTGAATAAAAACTTCATCAATCCAGTCATTATTTATTTTGGTTCTTTCGCGGTAATCAAAATAGTGTGGAGAGCTATGAATACCAACTTGATAGCCATTTTGTATGAGTGCAGATGCAATAAGATGACTGACAGTGCCTTTCCCATTTGTTCCACCGACATGAATTGTTGGAAATTTTAATTCAGGGTTTCCAATGGAATTGCAAAAGGATTGAATACGATCTAAGCCTGGCTTATAGGCTTTTTCTCCCATTTTTTGATAAGAGCCTAATTTTTTTTCTAATGCCTCAAGTATTTCTGAATAAGTCATAGTTTTATTACCAGAGGATTATTATTTTTTTAAAATCAGTACCAGGATTGTAGAATTATTACCTTTGATTTGGCTAAGATGAAATGTAAATCCCTGATCAACAGCAATATCTTGATTTTTCTCCAATTTATTTTGGTGCTTTAGTAAAGTAGAACCTATACCTTCCAGTAAGGAAGCTTTAGGTTCAATGAGTGATATTTCAGCAAGTATAGGCACAAGTAAACCAGCTAAATCAGGTGCTTCCATCAGTGGCATTGGTTCTATTTCATCAAAAAATTCGAATCGAAATTCTTGTGTTATCTGGTCACAACCACGCTGTAATATTTCCAATTGTATGGGTATATACAAAGTGTCAGTTTCCTGTTCGATTTGGAAGAGACTGTCAAATCGTATACTTTCATTTGAGGATTCCTTATCTGCCTTGAATTGGTGATTTGTTCCTTTAGGTGTGTTGGGAGAGAAGATAGAAACCGGTTTTCCGTAGGAGCAAGGTTTTTCTTTAGATTTACAAGAAATCAGAAGAAAAAATATTAAGAAAAAATATAAAAGTGTATTGATTTTCATAGGCAAAAAAATATGGGTCAAACCTATAAGATTTGACCCATATAATAAAGAAAAAAAGTTATTTCTTAACAAATTCTTTTGTCTGAATTCCTTTTTCTGTTTGAACTCTTACAAAATAATAACCTGCACTAAGAGCAGAAGTATTCAATTGTACAGTTTGTTGTTTCAATTGGCTGTATTCTAATTCTTGTAACATTCTGCCATTGACATCAATAATAGAAACAGTTGCGTTTTGAGCTACTTCTTCAAAACTTAAATCAATGTTCAATAAGTCTGATACTGGATTAGGATACACATTGAAAATAGTATTTTCAACCAATGGAGTTACTGCAGTAGGAGTAGTAGTTCCGAATGTCATTCTAATTACTGGATGTGGGTCACCAGAGAAACCACCTAAATACAATCTGTCAGTAAATACTGTAGTACCTAAGCTCAATAGTTCATCATTACCACTATAAGAGAATCTTGGTCCTTGGATGATATTGCTATCACCTTGGTAGTACATTACCATTAAATATTGTCTGTTAGCTAAAAGTGGAACAGAATCTACTAATGTATTAGGATCTAATAAATCAACATTGATGATTGTATATGGTGTTGTATCAGCAGCATCAATTGTGTCAATACCAATACCAGCAAGGGTGAAAGTAGAATAATCAGTTTCACTACCTGTAAGGTTTTGAGGTAACAAGTAAAGTCTGGCCTGGAAAACTTTACCCATGTACAATCCACCGTTGAATAAGGAGAATTGAGCATCGTTTACATAACCACCTGCAGGACCTGCCAGGTAGCAATTACCCATATCAAATCTGTAACCAGCTGTAGCATAACCAGCGTCAGTAACTCCAATCCAAGTGTAATTGTTTTGTCTGTCCAATCCCCATCTGTTAGAGCTGATAGAAAAGCTGGAAGTAATACTGTCTGTACTCAAAGAAGTTCTGTACACCATGTTGTATGTACCAGTTGCATTGGCAGTAAAGTTAGTTGGGATTGAAACTTGTACTGTTGAGTCAGCTTGAAGTGAAGCTGTAGAAGCAGGATAAGATGTTGTATTTCCGTTTGGATCAGTAATTTGAACTGAGGAGCTGATGTTGGTTTGTGTAGTAGTACCCACATTTGTAATACTTACATACATACTATCAATAGTCTGGATATGAGATTGAGGTGTCTCAAAACCATAAAAACCAATTCCAGAAGAAATCGATGGTTTTCTGAAAGTAGCAGTAATCGGATTTCCGGCAGAAAGTTCAGCTGCAATTAAAGCGCAGTCTTGAGAACTTAAACTCACAGCAGGAATAGTTACCTGAGCGCCATTTGTACCAGCAGCCATGTTGATAACATCAGAACCGCCATTGTTGTTACAAATAACACAACCGATAGCACCAGCTTGTTGAGCTCTGAACATTTTCAAACTGAAGTTACAAGTACCTCTTCTGATAAGTACAATCTGACCTGCATAAGAGTTTGTAACTGTGTCGCAAACTAATGAATCTGGAGTGATGTCATAAGCCCATACAAGAGGACCGGAAACAGATGCAGATGGTAAAGCGGTGATACCCCATCCTGCACCGGATTGAGGACCGTAAGTGTAAGAACGAGCGATGCTTGAAGGAGAGTTCACTTCAAAAAGCATCGGGTGTGTGAATTGTGCCTGCGCAGTAAATGCGAAGAACAAAGCACATAAACTTGCCAATTTTGTGTAAAATTTCATCAGAATACGATTTTTGTTAGTAAATGATTAAATAATTAGTAATTTTCAAATAGTAAAGTTAAAAAAATCTTATCAATTTTAAAAACAGACAGGGTTAATTTTAAATTATTCGTTTTTTCTCCATTTTTTCCTGCCATACAGGACCAGAACCAACCATCCTAAAATGGGAATATAATAAAAAAAGCAAATGGGATTTTTGATAAACAGGCGCAAAAAATGAATTCCATTTGTTTTGATTTCAAAATTTTTATTTCCTTTATTCCAGTTTCTTTCAAATTCGTGAAATAAAAGTGGCCAGGCTAGGGGCGTATGTCTTGGAAATTTAGTAAAAATAGCTTTGAGTAATGTTGCTGTATGATATGGATTTTTTCCATGTTCAAGAACGGATTTATCCAGATCCAATTGGCAAAGCGTTTGTATTTGATCACGCAACTGATTCCACTCGGATGCAGAGATTTCATCATATTTTTTTGTTGTGATATCTTTGGGTTTGATTACTTTTCCTTGTATATATTTAATTTGAGCAGGGAAGGCCAGATAAAATGCAAATGGAAAAAGTAGAAGTATAGTAAGTGGTCCCAAAGGTAGAAAAGGTATTCCCATTTTATTGAATAACCTGTTGACTCTTTTTGAACTATACATCAAGGGAGCTATATATTCCCCATTAATTGTAGAATACCAATGAATCTCAGTTTGATATTTTACTGCCATTTTGATAAATGAGGTGGAAAATTTTTGGAGCTTGTATTTTTTATCAAAACCTTTGGCTATACCCGGAACACCTTCAGGGTAGATGAGTAGATGTCCTTTCGGATAATGCATCATGGTTTCGAAATTCTTAAAACTAGCATCTATACTACCTGCTTTTTTCCATATATGGTGCATGAAATATGGGTGCATATAAGGCATTCCTGACAGCATGGGAGAGGTGAGCGGACGAAATGCTTTTGTCTCGTCAAAATTTACCTTATTTTTCCATAAAAAACCAAATACAATGGCGTCCCAGGGAAATGCCATTCCAGAATGATTGCTTGCTATGATAAAAGGAGGGCAGTCTGTTTTTCTTGTTAACTCTACTATATTACCCAAGATTTCTGAACGGAAATAATTCTGAATAACAGGTTCCATAATGACACGATTCATATGCTCAACCATTTCTTCATCGTGAAATTCATTATAAATTTTTTTATTCAGTTCTAAAGATTCATTGCTGAATCTATTTTTTTCATACATTGTATCTGCCATTAGGTTCTTAATAAAAGTAATGTTTGTTTTTGTAACTACAAATAATA
>CAZNNX010000166.1:0-5663 GCA_964574485.1 uncultured Saprospiraceae bacterium
GTGGCTATAATTTTATAGTTCTAAAATTAAATCCATAGGATTCATCCTTGGATTTATACACCAAAGTGAGCCTAGGATTTATCCTTGGCGATTCCTGGTTAGTGAGTTTTTTTCTCATATTATTATCATATTTATTTTCCTAATCTAATTTATTTTCAATACCTTTGCGTCACTTTTCCCTTTAAAACAGGCGAAAGCGATTGAATTTTAATTTTTTTAACCTTTAAAACCGTCCCGGATGGGAAAAATATGATGGAAAATCATGAAAATCAAGAAAATGTTGAAAATGCTGAACTTGTTGTAACTGCCGAAGTTGTTGTAACAGCACATGATGATTTCAACTGGTCTTTGGGTAAAACCGGACAAAACATATACTCAGCTCAGGATGCAGAGCAATTGTTAAACGAGTATGACAAAACCTTAAATTCAATTAAAGAATTCGAAATCGTATCCGGAAAGGTAGTTGCCATTTTGGAAAATGATGTTTTGATTGACTTAAACTACAAATCTGATGGTTTGGTTCCTCTCTCTGAATTCCGTGACACTCCCGGTTTGTCTGTAGGACACACAGTTGAAGTGTATGTAGAGAATCCGGAAGACAAAAATGGTAGATTGGTTTTATCAAGAAGAAAAGCCAAATTACTTAGAGCCTGGGATAATATCGTCAAAGCTTATGAAGAAGGTATTGTTGTTACAGGTCATGTAACGAGCAAGACAAAAGGTGGTTTGATTGTAGATGTAAACGGTTTGGAAACTTTCTTACCTGGTTCTCAGATTGATATTAAGCCTATTACCGACTATGACATATATGTTGGCAAAACAATGGATTTCAAAGTAGTAAAAATCAATGAGTCCATCAAAAATGCCGTAGTATCACATAAAGCCTTGATTGAATCTGATTTGGAAGCTCAACGTTCTGAAATCATTTCCAGATTAGAAAAAGGTCAGGTTCTAGAAGGTACAGTTAAAAATATTACTGATTTTGGAGCATTCTTGGATTTAGGTGGTGTAGATGGTTTACTTTACATTACAGATATTTCCTGGGGCAGAATCAAGCATCCTTCTGATGTACTTTACAATGGTCAGAAATTGAATGTTGTAGTGGTAGATTTTAATGATGACAAAAAACGTATTTCTCTAAGTTTGAAGCAGTTGACATCACATCCATGGGATGTTTTAGCAGATGACATTCAGGTAGGTTCTGTTGTTGAAGGTAAAATCGTGAATATTGAAGATTACGGTGCTTTCTTGGAAATCACTCCTGGTGTAGAAGGTTTGATTCACGTATCAGAGGTTTCTTGGAGCTCACAGCCTATCAACTCCAGAGATTTCTTCCAGGAAGGTGATACATTCAGTGCCAAGGTTGTAACTATCGACAGAGAAGAGCGTAAAATGTCTCTTTCTTTAAAACAACTTACAGAAGATCCTTGGTCAATTATCGAGCAAAAATATGCACAGGGTACCAAACATACGGGTGAAGTGAAAAATCTTACTCCTTATGGCGTCTTTATCGAATTAGAAGAAGGTATTGGCGGAATGGTGCATATTTCTGACCTTTCATGGACTAAAAGATTTGCACATCCTGCTGAATTCACCAAAGTAGGTGAAAAAATGGATGTTCTTGTATTGGATGTTGATATGGAAAGCAGAAAATTGTCTCTAGGTCACAAACAACTTGAAGAAAATCCATGGGATACTTTCGATAATTTATTCCCAATTGGTTCTGTTCATGATGCAACGGTTATCAGAAGAGATGACAGAGGCGCTATTGTATTATTGCCTTATGGACTTGAAGCTTTCGCACCTATTCGTCATATCAAAAAAGAAGATGGTAACATGGTTGAGGTAGATGAAACTTTGCCTTTTAAAGTTATCGAATTCAACAGAGATGATAAAAGAATTTTAGTTTCTCACAGTAGAGTATTCCAAGACAACAAAAAAGATGTTGAGGAAAAAGATAAAACTGAAAAGAAATCTAAAGAAAAAGATGCAAAAGATGATTTAAAGAAGACCCAATCCAAAATCGAAAAAGATACGATTGGTGATTTAGATGCATTCAGTGAATTGAAAGAGCAGTTTAATCAAAAAGACGAGAATTAATCGTTTGCATTGCAAGTACTAAAGCCTATCTTTATTTAAGATAGGCTTTTTTTATTATGGATATAACTGAGAAATGGGCATTAATTTTGGGGTCTGAAAGTCAATTGAAATCAAAAGAGGCCTTTGATTCTGATCAAATTCATCAGGCACTCGAAAAATTGTATTCCAGCCAAAACAGCAAGAAAAAAATAGATCCCACTCAACTCATGCATTGGCTTGAGGAGTGGACCTCTTTGTTTCCTAAAGAAGCTGTACAACTCATGCAGAAAGATGCTTTAGAGAAAATAGAATTGAAAAAAATATTGAAGGAACCTGACTTGTTGGAAAAAATGGAACCTGATGTACAGTTGGTTTCAAAGCTACTGGTATTTAAAGATGAACTGCCAGAGGACTCTCTTCAAATTCTGCGAAAATTAGTTGAAAAATTATGTTTTCAATTATCACAAAAAATAAACTGGAAATTGGAGCAAAATTTTGGAATCTATACTAAAAATTTCAATTGGACGACCCAACCCCCTTTGAAACATATTGATTGGAATAAAACCATTCGGAAGAATTTAAAAAATTATCATAAAGAACTTCAGACGATTATTCCCACAAACAAATGGGGGAAAAAACACAGCAGATCGGATCGGAGAAAATTGTATCTCTGTGTAGATAAAAGTGCTTCGATGATGGATTCAGTCATCAATAGTACAGTTATGGCTTCGGTGCTTTATCTATTGCCTCAGCTGGAAGTTTTTTTGTTTCTCTTTGACACAGAGGTGTATGACTTCACCGATCAGATTCATGACCCCGTATCTACCTTATTGAGTATAAAAGCTGAAGGGGGAACCCACATAACTGAAATGATTCAATTGATTGATCAATGGTATAGCCTCGATGATAAATCCTTTGTTGTTTTCATAACTGATTTGTATGAGGGTAAAGATGAGAAAAATGTTGTGAAGGCGTTTGAAAAATTAAAGTCGAAAGATGTGGAATGCCTTTGTTTGGTTGCTTTGGATATCGAAGGGAAATTGGATTATAATAAAAACCTTGCTAATGAATTAATAGGATTGGGGATTCCTGTTTTATCATCCAACCTTACTTACTTTCCTGTTTTACTTGGGAAAATGTTGAATAAAGAAACAGGCTTTGAATCGAATATATAAATGTAAAATTGTCAAAATCTTAAGTTTTGATTATATTGGGTGAACAAAAACATAACAAAAAATGAGAATAAGAGAAATTAATGCGATGAAAGGACCAAATTATTGGTCTGTTAGAAGACATAAATTAATTGTTATGGTTTTAGATCTGGAAGAGATGGAGCAAAAGCCAACCAATCAGATACCAGGATTTTTAGAGCGATTGGAAGAAATGTTCCCTTCTATGTATGAACACAGGTGCTCTGTTGGATGTAAGGGTGGTTTTTTTCAACGCGTGCAGGAAGGTACCTGGATGGGTCATGTAATTGAACATATAGCCTTGGAAATTCAGAGTATGGCAGGGATGGAAGTAGGATTTGGGAGAACCAGAACCTACGGGGAAGAGGGGGTGTATTTTGTTGTTTTTGATTATATTGAAGAGAAAGTGGGTCGATTTGCCGCAAAATCAGCAGTTTCCATTGCTGAAGCATTAATTGCAGGTCAAACTTACGATGTACAGGCAGACATTCAAGAGATGAGGGTCATAAGAGAAGCAGAAGCCCTGGGTCCAAGTACTTCCTCTCTGGTAATGGAGGCCGAGCATAGAGGTATTCCATGGATCAGACTGAATAAATATTCTTTATGCCAGTTGGGTTATGGAGCCAATCAAAAAAGAATACAAGCTACAGTTACAAGCTCTACCAGTAGTATTGGTGTAGAAATAGCCTGTGACAAGGAAGATACCAAATTTTTATTAGAACAATACGAGGTACCTGTACCCCGGGGCGAAGTGATAAAATCTGAGTTAGGCCTGAGAGAAACAATTGACAAGCTTGGCTTCCCAATCGTAATCAAACCAATTAATGGAAATCATGGAAGAGGTATTACTACGAATATCCAAGATATGGATACTGCAATAATGGCCTTTGAGGAAGCAAAAAAAGTTTCTCGTTCAGTTATTGTTGAAAGATTTATAACCGGATTTGATTACAGAATTTTGGTGGTCAATTATAAGCTTGTAGCCGCAGCTAAAAGAACACCTGCTCATGTGGTGGGAGATGGAGTATCTACCATTCAAAATTTAATTGATGAAGTTAACAAAGACCCCAGACGAGGATACGGACATGAAAAAATATTGACTCAGATTGAAGTAGACGCGATTACAAGAAAAATTCTCGATGAGAAAAATCTGAGTCTGGATTCTATTTTGGAAAAAGGTCAAATTCTATATGTAAAAGATACAGCCAATTTGTCGACCGGCGGAACTGCAGAAGATGTTACTGATATTGTGCATCCCTACAATGTGTTCATGGCTGAGCGTATTGCCAAAATTGTTGGATTAGATATTTGTGGTATCGATATCATGACAACTGATATAACTGTTCCATTGCCAGATACTAGGGGAGCTGTATTAGAAGTAAATGCTGCCCCGGGATTCAGAATGCATTTGGCACCTACCTCTGGGTTGCCTAGAAATGTGGCTGCACATGTAATTGATATGCTTTACCCTATGGGTTCAACAGCAAGAATTCCAATAATTGCAGTAACTGGAACCAATGGAAAAACTACAACGACAAGACTTATAGCACATATTGCCCGTATGAAAGGGTATAAGGTAGGGTATACCACTACAGATGGTGTTTATATTCAGAATCGATTACTTATGACAGGAGATTGTACTGGTCCGCAAAGTGCAGAATTTGTATTAAAAGATCCTACAGTAGATTTTGCAGTTCTGGAATGTGCCCGAGGTGGTTTACTAAGAGCTGGTCTTGGTTTTAAAAAGTGTAATATTGGTATTGTTACGAATGTTGCTGCTGATCATCTGGGATTGAAGGGAATTCATACGATGGATCAATTGGCTAAGGTAAAAGCTGTGATTCCAGAAACTGTAATGCCTGGTGGCTATGCCATTTTAAATGCTGATGATGACAGAGTTTATGAAATGAAAACAGGTCTGCAAGAGGGAGTACATATAGCCTTGTTCTCAATGGACGAACAAAATGAAAGAATCCAAAAGCATATGAAGGCTGGTGGTTTGTCAGCGATTTACGAAGATGGCTTCATCACCATTGCCAAAGGTGAATGGAAAATCAGAGTCTCGAAAGCGATCAATGTGCCTCTGACTTTTGGGGGGAAGGCTGCTTTTATGATTCAAAATGTATTGCCCGCCGTACTAGCAGCCTATACACAGGGTATCTCAATTGAAGATATTCGTGTAGCCATTGAATCATTCATACCTTCTGCTTCTCAAACTCCTGGTCGTTTGAATTTATTTGAATTTAAGAATTTCAATATAATGCTGGATTATGCACATAATGCTGCAGGATTCAGAGCTTTGCAGAAGTTTGTTGAAAAAATGGATGGATATCCCAAAGTAGGTATTGTGGCTGGAATTGGAGACAGGAGAGAGGAGGATAACATGGATATCGG
>CAZNNX010000167.1:0-5632 GCA_964574485.1 uncultured Saprospiraceae bacterium
AGCCTCCGGTGTAGTACCTCAGATTTCTGCTATTTTGGGACCTTGTGCCGGTGGTGCTGTATATTCTCCAGCCATCACTGATTTTATCTTTATGGTAGAGCAGAGCTCTTACATGTTTATTACGGGACCCAATGTAGTAAAAACGGTTACCAATGAAGAGGTAAGTTCAGAGGAGTTAGGGGGCGCTATGACGCATGCCAATAAATCTGGTGTCACTCATTTTACCGCACCAAATGAGCTTGCCTGCTTACAACAAATCAAACAATTATTACAATATATACCACAAAACTGTGAAGAGGAAACACCTATTCTTACTTATGAAAGTGAAGAATCTTTGATTGATGAATTAAACCATATAATACCTGAAAATCCAAATCAACCTTATGACATTAGAGAAGTAATTGAAAAAATTGTTGATAGCGAAAGTTTTATGGAGGTCAATTCTAATTTCGCAGAGAATATGGTTATTGGATTTGCCCGATTAGAGGGAAGAAGTATTGGTATCGTAGCCAACCAACCTATGGTATTGGCTGGCTGTCTGGATGTAAATGGCTCAAGAAAAGGTGCAAGATTTGTAAGATTTTGTGACAGCTTCAATATTCCTCTGTTGGTCTTGGAAGATGTACCTGGATTTTTACCTGGAACTGATCAGGAATGGAACGGGATTATCACACATGGAGCAAAATTGTTGTATGCGTTTTGTGAAGCAACTGTGCCCCGTGTTACAGTCATTACAAGAAAAGCCTATGGTGGCGCCTACGATGTAATGAACTCCAAACATATTGGAGCAGATATGAATTATGCCTGGCCCATGGCAGAAATAGCAGTTATGGGTGCCAAAGGAGCTTCAGAGATTATTTTCAGAAAAGAAATTATTGAATCTGAAAAGCCGGAGGAAAAATTAAAGGAAAAAGAACAAGCCTATGCAGATAAATTTGCAAACCCTTATCAGGCTGCTTCCAGAGGATTCATTGATGAAGTGATTTTACCTTCTGAAACCAGAAAAAAATTAGTCAGGGCTTTTAAAATGTTGGAGAACAAAGCAGTGAAAGCACCCAGAAAAAAACACGGAAATATTCCATTGTAAGGGCTAACTCACTTATTCGAATCCCATACCAGAAAGTCCTGCAGACATTCAATGGCAGATTCAGATTGATCAAAATAACTCAAAGGAAGTTTTATTTTTTGTTTGTCCACTTCCAATTTAGCCCAGATTTCATCTGCATTTAACTCTATTTCTATTATATCATAGGCATTGCCAGATATACAACCCAGCTCATTTTCCGATAAAAAAATCAATTTTTGAGGAAAAACCATTTGAGCTTTCAGATATTGAAACCATGCCCTTCTTATATTTTTTTCCGATAAATCCTGGGCCGATTTTAGCAACTTAATAATTCGAATACCCTGTTCGCCTAAATCAATCCAGAAATACATCTGTTCTATTTTCTCTATAGCAGCTTTTCTCTCTGAAGTTTTATGGATTGCATCAGATTTAAAAAAATCATCGGCAGATAATATCATTTCAGAAAATTCAAAACCCTCAGTAAATGCATCTTTTAATACCTCATCAGGAATTTTAAAGAGGGTATCTGCATTCCAGGCAATTCTAAAAAGAGCTTGATTGTTTTCATCCATACCTTCGAAATCCATAATTTCTCCTTGCCAGCCTGACAAAGAAATATGCGGATAGTCTGGATCGACAACCGAATCTTTCATTTCTATAAAATCACCAATCTTAAAATCAGCCATGTATTGAGCATTTATTACAAAGACCAGCAACTATCAATTGAATATTTTCAACCTGAAATCCATCTGGAATTTTAATTTGTGGAATATGGTAGGCATCTAGACAAAGTGTTTTCTCGCATTTCTGACAGGTAAAATGGATATGGTCGTCTACATGTTTGTGCTTATGATCATTTTCTGCACAGGAGTCTTTACAAAGAGCATAGGAGATGCTGTCTGTTTCACTTGCAATACGATGAATGATTCCTTTTTCTTCAAAAGTTTTTATGGTTCTGTATAAGGTTACGCGGTCAAAACCCTTACTCATTTTGAGCTCAAGATCTTGATGATTCAGCGCATAATCTACCTCTGCAAAACATTGAAGGACATCCCGTCGCATATCTGTGATGCGCAATCCATGTTTCTTCAGCGTGTTGATAATTTGTTCCAATTCTTTTTTTTATAAAGATAAGTGCCAATTCTCAATAAGGCAAAAATTAGATTCCTTTTCTTAACCGCGCTACGGGAATACCCAATTGCTCGCGATATTTAGCAACAGTTCTACGTGCTATATTGTATCCTTTATTTAGCAAAATTTCCATCAATTTTTCGTCAGCAAAAGGATTTTTTGGATTTTCTGCTGAAATAATCTCCTGAATAATTTTCTTAACCTCCAGAGTAGAAACTTCTTCTCCTGAATCTGTTTGGAGTGATTCCGAGAAAAAATCTTTTAATTTTTTAGTACCAAACTCTGTTAACACGTATTTACTATTAGCTACTCTGGAAACGGTTGAGATATCTAGTCCTGTAATTTCAGCAATATCTTTTAAAATCATAGGTTTAAGTTTTTTCTCATCCCCTGTTTTAAAATACTCCTCCTGATACATCATAATTGTATACATAGATTTTAATAAAGTATCTTGCCTTTGCTTAATCGCGTCAATAAACCATTTGGCAGCATCCATCTTTTGCTTGACAAACAAGGCAGCCTCTTTTGCCTTTTTATCATTTTTATTGTGTTGATAGGTTTCCAGCATAGACCGATACTGATCGCTAATTCTGAGCTCTGGGGCATTTTTCGCATTTAGAGTAAGCTCTAAATTTCCTTCATTATTTTCAATGATAAAATCAGGAACAATATATCCTCTTTCACTATTACCTTGAAATAGTGATCCAGGTTTTGGATTCAACTTGATAATTTCAGCACTGATATCTTTCAAATCCTCTGAGAATAAATTGAGTTGTTTTAATAGTTTGGGGTAATGTTTTTTAGAAAATTCTTCAAAATAATCTGTAATGATTCTGTATGCCAATTTCAGATTCTTTTTAGCCAATCTGTCATAATGCAACATTACCTCTTCTGAAGCCATTTTTCGTTCCAATTGAATTTTCAAACATTCCTGCAGATCTCTGGCTCCCACTCCGGGCGGATCCATTTTTTTGTGAAGTAGGTTCAAAACAGACTCCACTTCATTTTCTGAACAATTTAAATTTTCACTAAACAACAAATCATCTGTCAGAGCAGATATATCTCTTCTCAAATAACCGTCCTCATCAATATTTCCTATAATCTGATTTGCAATTGTCAGTTCCCTTGCATTAAACCCAAGCATTCCGAGCTGCTGTTCTAAACTATCTAAAAAACCTTGCTCCATCGCAAAAGGAATTTCTTTATCCTCCTCATCTGCATTGTAGTTATTAACTTCCAGCTTATAAGAGGCCTGATCATCTTCCATATAATCGCCTAAATACTCATCCAAAATCTGCGCATCTCTTTGAAATTCTTGATCCTGAAAACCAAAATCATCGATGGAAAAATCATCCAAACGTTCATTATGATCTTCAGCATACAAATCATCTGATTCATCATCGTTTAACTTTTCTTTTTTTCCATCCGTACTTATTATATAGGATTCCTCCTCTTCTGAACTGTCAAAATCAGATTCCTCCGTATCTATTGCATGATCCGTGATTTCATCTAATTCCAAAGCAGGATTCTCCTCCAGTTCTTCCTGAATTCTCTGATCTAATAATGCAGTGGGAATTTGCAAAAGTTTCATCAGCTGAATTTGCTGAGGAGAAAGCTTTTGCAGCATTTTTTGAGATAAATTCTGTTTTTGCATAAGCTTGTTATTTGATTATATAACGAGAGAATTATGTTAAAGTTACAGATAAATATTGTTTTTTGATCGTTTGGCAAGATTTTTGATAAAAGGCAACAAATTTTAACATTATCTTTTCAATCCCTTAACAGATCTTAGCAGGAATAAGCGATTGAATGTTGAATGCGTTGAAATATTAGGAAGAATATTTTTATTTTTGCAGAAACAAATCACTTAACAAATGCATCAGTACATTTCTGAATTTTCAAAACATATAGGCCATCAAGTAATCATAAAAGGTTGGATCATTAATATTAGAACAAGTAAGACCAATTGTTTTTTTGATTTTAGAGATGGTACTGGTTTCACACAATGTGTTGTTTCTCTGGAAGAAGTTGGAGAAGAAATTTTTGAAAAAGCAAAAAACCTTAGCTTGGAGAGCTCTGTATCTTTTACAG
Organism: uncultured Saprospiraceae bacterium; assembly: GCA_964574485.1. Lineage (GTDB taxonomy): Bacteria > Bacteroidota > Bacteroidia > Chitinophagales > Saprospiraceae > Saprospira. Next base: position 4,289 of record CAZNNX010000167.1, read on the forward strand.
GTAAGGTAGTACAGAATGAGAAAAACCTGGGTGGTTTTGAAGTTTTGGTTCAAGGGATGGAAGTTTATCATCTGGCTGAAGGATATCCTATCACTAAAGAAGATAAAGAAATGGGCGTTGACTTTTTAAGTGACAACCGACACTTATGGTTGAGAACCAAAAGGCAGTGGGCTATCATGAAGATTCGCAACCAACTCATCATGTCAATACATCAGTTTTTCCAGTCTGAAAATTTTGTACAAATGGATGCTCCCCTATTAACTGGAAATGCATGTGAGGGAACAACCGATCTGTTTGCCACTGACTTTTTTGGCAGAGAAGCTTATCTTTCTCAATCCGGGCAATTATACGGAGAAGCTATGGCTATGGCCATGGGGAAAATTTATACCTTTGGCCCCACCTTTAGGGCTGAAAAATCTAATACCCCCCGACATTTGTCAGAATTTTGGATGATTGAACCAGAAATGGCCTTTTATACCAATGAAGACAATATGAATTTAATAGAAAGATTTATTAAATCTGTAATTGGCCAGGTGCTTTTCAACTGCAAACAAGAATTGGAAATCTTAAATCGCGACACAAATTTACTTCAAAAAGCTGCTTTCTCTAATTTCCCTCGCATACCTTATACCGATGCAGTTAAAATTTTAAGAGGAGAAATGGACTATCATGGCAAAAACTGTATCCAAACTCAAAAAGACGATATGGAGAAGTTTCAAAATCGAATCCATGAAATTGAACAGGATATTCAGAACAGACAGGATTCAATTCCTACCCTCTCCAAAGGTCAGGTAAAATTCAATGAAGCTAAAATTTTAGCTCTTCAATCTGAACAAAGAGATTTGGAGGAAAAGCTTAGAAATATTCCGAAATGGATTGAGTCTGCATTGGCATTTGAAGATGGAAATGATTTTGGAAATTCTGACGAAACTGTACTTACGAGAATTTTTGAAACGCCTATCATGGTTTATAATTGGCCTGCCAAGGTTAAATCATTCTACATGAAAGAGGTGGATGGCAACCCTGAATATGTGAAAGGTGTTGACTTACTCGCACCGGAAGGTTTTGGCGAAATTGTGGGTGGATCAGAAAGAGAAACAGATATAAATGTACTCCTTAGAAAAATTGATGAGCATGGTTTGGAAAGACGAGTTTTTGAGTGGTATCTCGATTTGAGAAGATTCGGCTCAGTTCCTCATGCCGGATTTGGTTTGGGACTTGAAAGATTAGTCAGATGGGTTTGTAACCTGCCTCATGTAAGAGAAACAATTCCTTTCCAAAGAAGATACGGAAGAATAGAACCATAAAAAAACAGCCAATTGGCTGTTTTTTTTATGACTTCTC
>CAZNNX010000168.1:0-5609 GCA_964574485.1 uncultured Saprospiraceae bacterium
GGTACTTGGATCAAAAGATCTGAAATTAGGACCACCCGTGGCTGTTGCTACCGGAGGTTGCGTTGAAGTTTGTGAATTCATCTGCTCCCAGCAATAGGTTAAAACATTGGTAGCATTCGGATCAACGCCTGTAGCTGTTAATGAAAACGGAGTGCTTCTGGGGATATTGACAGTGGCAGCAGAAACTGTAACTGTAGGACCATTATTTGCCAAGGGTGTTTTAACCGGACAGGTATGTGCCGTGCCTGTAATGAAGGCACCAATTTCCTGTAGACTTATATTATGAAAATAATCATCAGAGTTATTTTGCACATCAGGTGCACAAATTCCAGCATAACCCATAATAGTGGATGCTGAACCAGGTTCCATTGCGGTAGCAGTATTTCTGTTACAATTATTATTTTGAGTGTGATTGGCTCCAAATTGATGGCCCATTTCATGCGCTACATAATCTATATCGAAAGGGTCTCCAATAGGTGCTGCACTTCCTGTTACTCCCCTCGCCTTTCCTGTACCGCAAACAACACCTAGTCCGGCAATTCCACCACCTCCGGTTGAAAATACATGGCCTATATCAAAATTGGCATTTCCAATCACGGTACCCAGATTATTTACATTTTCAGTGAGCATTGTACCCCCGTTATTGTTTGTGTATGGGTCGGAACCAGCGTTCGTATATATAATTAAGTTATTGTTGGAAATAATATTCATTCGAATAGCCAAATCCTTTTCATACAAACCATTGACACGATTCATAGAAGTAACTTGTGCTGCCAGAGCACCATTTACTGTACCTCCATGAAATTGTGCATATTCCCCAGTACAAGCCAAGGCCAGGCGATATGTTCTCAACTCACAGGTTCCATAAGCTGATTTAAGATCAGGTGCGTTGGATCTCTCTGCCATTGGCAAATAGTCATCCACTTCACAAACAAAAGTTTTTTGAATGGTAGAAATAAAATCTTTTCTGTAGTATACAATGTAATCTGTCAAATTAGAACCAAAACTAAAGGGGTCAATAAAAAATGTTTTACCCTCAGGGGCAATTACCATAGCATGAAAACCTTGTGGGGTATAATCAAGTTTTGCATAATATCCTTTGCCCTCAGTGTCATAGGCGGTAAAAGTTGAAATATTTGGGTGTTGAATTGCCAACTCTGCTTCCAAAACAGGAGATTCTACCAAATCGAATGTAATCAATTTTCCTGTGGGGTCGGGAAGTTGAATGTAAGTTTTTGTCATTTGAGCTACAGGGGTAAATTCCAGAGGAGCTGCAACAAGAATCTGTGATAGCATATCCAAATTCAATCGAAAAGTTTTGTACTTAGAAGCGGATATGTAACGAATTCCATTCATTTCGATATCAGCCTCCGGAATTTCATTCCAAAGATTTGCTGTTTTCTGCGCATTAACAATCCCTGAGCATGTCAGTATTAGAATTAATAGTAAACTTCTAGTCATCTTAGTTAGATTAATTATAGGTTGGTTAAATGGTTATTGTAATCAAAATTACATCAATACAACAAAAAAACATAATTTTGATTGGAATGGTTTTCACTTCACTTTATTTTGTGATAAAATACAAATTACAAAAATTGATATCAATTCTAATCCCGGTTTATAATTATGAAATTGCTGAAATGGCAAATGCATTATATACACTGCAAAGTAATTTTCCTTTAGAAATTATATTTGCTGAAGATGGCTCAGATGAGAAATTTATAAGTACAAACCAAAAAACATTGCTTTCTTATCCTGACATGAAGTATTGGATCAGTACTCAAAATAAAGGAAGGTCTGCCATTAGAAATCAGTTGGCAGAAATGGCTAGTTTTGATTATTTACTTTTTCTGGATGCAGATACTATACCATTCGATAGTGAATTTATCCATCGTTATGAAAAAGTAATGAAAGAAAACATTTTGGTTTATGGCGGGAGGTCTTATACCTCCGAAGCGCCAAAAGAAAGAAATAAATTTTTACATTGGAAATATGGAAGAACAAGAGAAGTTATTCCATTGCAAAAAAGAATAAAATTTCCCTATCGCTCATTTATGACTAATAATTTCCTCATACCAAAGTCAATATTTAATATACTTGGTGGTTTTGATGAAGAAATACAGGGGTATGGTCATGAGGATACAATTTTTGGAATGCTGTTGAGAAAAAATAAAATAGAGATCCTGCATATTGAAAATGCTGCAGTTCATATGGGTATTGAAGACGGGCAGATCTTTATCAAAAAGTCATTAAAAGCCGCTGAAAATTTAATTTTTTTATCTAAAAAATACCCTGAACTTGCAGAGGAGGTCAAGATTTGGAAATACTTTATTCAGACTAAAAAAATAGGATTAGGATATATTCTGGCTTTTTTCTTCCCAAGAGGCAAAACAACGATGGAATACTTTATCAAAGATAAAAGAGCAAATTTGTTTTGTTTTGATTTGTATCGTTTATCTTTTTTACATTGGAAAAGCTTAGGCCGCTGAAATTGAATTCAATTTCATTCTTCCTAATTTTTCCTCAGCGTATTTAACATCCAGATTGAATTCATGTATATCTGTAGCGGAGGGGAGTTCAAACATTGCATCAGTCATAATCGCCTCACAAATAGACCTTAATCCCCTGGCACCCAAATTATATTCTACAGCCTTATCAACAATGTAATCCAATACCTCATCTGCAACTTTCAGTTGGATATTCTCCAGCTCAAACAAACGTTGGTATTGTTTCATCAATGCATTTTTAGGTTCTGTTAGAATCATTCTCAGTGTTTCTCTATCCAATGGCTTCAGATATGTCAAAACAGGCATCCTTCCTAAAAGTTCTGGTATTAATCCAAATGATTTAAGGTCATGATGCGTCACATAACTCAACAGATCCTCTTTGACTATTTCTCTTTCTTCTTCCTTTCCAAAACCAATAACATTGGTATTGATTCTTCTTGCAATATTTTTTTCAACACCATCAAAAGCTCCGCCGCAAATAAACAAAATATTTTTAGAATTAATTTTAATCAATTTTTGCTCAGGATGTTTTCTTCCTCCCTGGGGCGGTACCAACACCTCAGTACCTTCCAACATTTTAAGCAATGCCTGCTGAACACCTTCCCCCGAGACATCTCTGGTTATGGATGGATTGTCTGACTTCCTGGCTATTTTATCTATTTCGTCTATGTACACTATGCCTCTTTCTGCAGCTTCCACATCATAATCGCAGGCTTGCAACAAACGTGTCAGCATACTTTCAACATCTTCCCCGACATAACCTGCCTCAGTAAAAACAGTAGCATCTACAATAGTGAAGGGCACATGAAGCACTTTGGCTATCGTCTTTGCCAATAAGGTTTTACCGGTTCCTGTCTGACCTACCAAAATCACATTTGATTTTTCAATCTCAATATCATCCTTTTGAATAGGCTGCATGACTCTTTTGTAATGATTATATACAGCAACAGAAAGTATTTTTTTTGTTTCATCCTGACCCACGACATAGGCATCCAAATGTCTTTTTAAATCCTGTGGTTTTAAAACTTTTGCCTGAAAATGAGCCGGTTTTTTGCTAGACTTCTGATTGCTTTGATTTTGCTCATCATGTAGTATCAAATGAGCCTGATCTACGCAGCTATCACAAATATAACCATCAATACCAGAGATCAATAGATTGGCTTCTGATTTGGGTTTACTACAAAAAGAACAACGTGCTTCTTTATTTTGATTTTTCATTTATTTAGGAGATTTCCTTTGCAACACTTCATCTACCAATCCGTATGACTGCGCCTCTGTTGCTGTCATCCAGTTATCTCTGTCACAGTCTGCAAATATTTGCTCATAGGTTTGACCTGTATGACGGGACAAAATGTCATAGAGTTCTTTTTGCAATTTTTTGATTAATTGATACTCGATTTCCATATCAGTTACCTGACCTCTCATACCACCCAAAGGCTGATGAATCATAACCCGGCTATGTGGAAGAGCGGTTCTTTTACCTTTGTGACCTGCGCATAATAATACTGCGCCCATCGACGCTGCCATTCCTGTACAAATGGTGGCAACATCTGGGCTGACATATTGCATGGTATCGTAAATACCCAGACCATCAATTACAGAACCACCGGGGCTGTTAACAAAAATTTGAATATCTCTTTTCGGATCAATTGACTCTAAAAAAAGTAATTGGGCCTGTACTACATTGGCTACATAATCGTCAATTCCAACACCTAAGAAAATGATACGATCCATCATCAAACGTGAAAAAACATCTAAGCCTGTAACATTCATTTGCCTCTCTTCAATCACATTCGGAGTAAACCCCTGAATATTGGGTTTTATCGATTTTTTTTGATAATCTTCAAGGCGAGCAGAGCTCATCTGTAAGTGATGAACGGCATACTTTTTAAACTCATTGAAATCGTACATGAATTAAGCTTTTGGAGATTTACGAACTAAAACTTCATCAACCAGCCCATAGTTTTTAGCCTCCTCTGAGGTCATCCAATTGTCTCTTTCACAATCTTTAAAAATTGTATCATAATCTTGTCCCGTATGGGTAGACATGATATTGTATAGTTCTTTTTGGAGTGTTTTAATTAAATTATATGAAATTTCCATATCTGTAACCTGCCCTTGCATTCCTCCCAATGGCTGGTGAATCATCACACGGCTGTGAGGTAAGGCTGTTCTTTTACCTTTATGCCCTGCACACAATAAAACTGCGCCCATAGAGGCTGCCATTCCCGTACATATGGTTGCAACATCAGGACTAACATATTGCATGGTATCATAGATACCCATTCCGGCAATAACAGAGCCACCCGGACTATTAACAAAAATCTGGATATCTCTTTTCGGATCTACCGATTCCAAAAAAAGTAATTGCGCCTGTACTACATTAGCAACATAATCATTAATTCCAACACCTAAAAAAATGATGCGATCCATCATCAAACGTGAAAAAACGTCCATGGATGCGACATTCAATTGTCTTTCCTCAATTACATAAGGAGTAAAATTACCAATATTTGGAATTTGTGCCTGGGCTGATTTATTGATCTGATTGCCTACATTCTCAACTTGTAAACTTCCCAATCCCAGATGCTTAACAGCATATTTTTTGAATTCATTTTTATCGAACATAATTGATGATTTTATATTGTTCTTTGAAATATCATGCCAAATCTTAGATACTGACAAAAAGACATTTTTAATTGCAGCGTAGTAAAGATATACAAAACAAAAAATAATGAGAATGAAAATTTAAGCTATTCTGTGAATATATTTTTTTACCTTCAAAACTTGTAATTTTGATCTATGGAGTTGAGTAAATCTTTTGAATCTTGTCTTGAGGAAATGGAAAGGTCCCCAGACCATTTATTCATAACAGGAAAAGCGGGTACGGGCAAGTCTACCTTATTAAAGTATTTTGCAAAAATAACATCTAAAAAAATTGCCATTCTTGCTCCTACAGGTATCGCAGCCTTGCAGGCAGGGGGCCAAACCATTCATTCTTTTTTTGGTTTTCCTCCCAGACCACTTAAAGCGGATGAAATTCTTGTCCGGAAAAATACCAAAATTTTTGAAAAGTTGGATCTGATCATAATTGATGAAATC
>CAZNNX010000169.1:0-719 GCA_964574485.1 uncultured Saprospiraceae bacterium
TACATACAAAACGAAAATAAAAAATAGTACTATTTTTTGTGTATTCAATTTTATCCAAAATATAACCATCCTGCCATTTTCTATACACAGGCTTGAAATCTGTGTAAGCATCTTTAGACTGAGCCGACAGAGAAATCATAGGTATAAGAAGTAAGGCAAGAATATAAAAAGGTTTCATAGAGATTCTTTCTACTATATATTTAACTACAAAAGCATTGCCAAATTGTGTAAAAATATAAAATTATTTAAGGTTTATAAATTCTTTGACAACTTGACAAAAAAGTTCCGGATTTTCAGCATGCACCCAATGTCCGGCATTGGGTATGACTGACAATTTTACATGCGTAAAATTATCTTTCACCTGATTTTCAATTTTGTCGGTTTCAATATATCCGGAATTGGCACCTTTGATGAATAGGGTAGGTCCCTCATACTTGCTATGGGTGGGCTGATGTGATAAAATTTCTTGATAATGGGCTTGAATTACCGGTAGGTTCATTTTCCAACTGTATCTGCCATCTGTATTTCTGGTTAAATTTTTCAGGATAAATTGAATGGTAGATTCTTCTTTGATTCTATTTCTTAAAAAAAAATGGGCTTCCTCTCTGGATTCTATCTGATGAATTGGCAGAGCAGCGAGACTATCTAAAATTTCTTCATGATTGCCTTTGTATTGTATTGGAGCAATATCTACAACGATTAGTTTTTCAACCATATCC
>CAZNNX010000169.1:729-5356 GCA_964574485.1 uncultured Saprospiraceae bacterium
GATGTAAGGCAAAATTCATGGCAACTTTTCCACCCATAGAGTGGCCGATGATAACTGCTTTGTGTATCCAATGCTCTTGCATGAAGTTGAAAACATCTTCACTCATGATTTCGTATCCAAATTCTTCAGAATGGGGAGATTTTCCATGATTTCTCAAATCGACACAAAAAACCATAAATTCATTTGCCAGTTGTTTTGCAACCCATTGCCAATTATCAAGCATTCCAAACATTCCATGCAAAATGATTATAGGTTTTCCCTGACCATAGACCTTGTAATGTAGAGAGAGCATTGTTTAAGATTCTGTTGTGATTTGTAAAGTAAAGTCGATGCGAACCCTGCTCGTTAGTGTAGTGGGCGTTCTTAAATCCAGTTTCAATTTCACTTGGAAAGAGTCGGAATTGATAACATCTTTCATATTAAAAACGGAGGGATATAGATCAACTCCATTTTGCCCAGTCAATAAAATATTGTTGTTGTATCCCATTTCAGCTGTTCCGCTGCTGGTAAAAACATCGAGAAAAGCTCTTCTTGCAAAATCAAAGCTTGGTTCGCCAAATTCCAGGCTGGCCCTCATTCGAGCAGGAACCGCCTCAATCGTATTTTGAGGTACTAAGCCGTTGGTGGCTACCTTTGCTGGAAAATGATAGGTGTAAAAATTGTTGAGCCCAGCAGGAATTTCTACATAGGCTACGAAGGGAATTTCCTGACGACCTCTGTTATCCTTGCAAGAAAGCATGATAAAAATGCAAAGGCCAAGAAAAAAATATAGACTTATGTTTTTCAATTTCAACTTTAGTTTATAGTTTGAACGATTCATTGTACAAATTTAAGAATAAAGATAAATCTTTACTACTATGGGCGAAGAAAGAGTGCATCTGGCATCAGCTAGTTCCAAGGCACAAATGCAAAATTTTGTAAAACAACTTTTGCGCGATGTAAAAGCACTGGATTATATGTTAGAACACCAATGGATAGAAAAAGATGTAAAAAGAATAGGTGCTGAGCAAGAAATGTGTTTGATCAACAAATATTACAAACCTGCATGCACCGCTATGCAAATATTGGAAGATTTTCATCCAAAGTGGTTGACAACAGAATTGGCTCAGTTTAATTTAGAAATCAATCTTTCTCCTCAAACCTTTGAGAAGGATGCATTTCAATTAATGGAAAAGGAATTGAGGCTGAGGTTGTCTCAGGTTGCAGCAGTTGCGGAGAAACATCAAACCAGAATTCTGCTCACCGGAATTTTGCCTTCCCTACGTAAGTTTGATCTAAGTTTTGATAAGCTCACGCCTAAAGAGAGATATTTTGCTTTGATGGAAGCTTTAAAATCTATGAGGGGTAGCGATTACGAATTGCACATTGTTGGCATAGATGAGCTGATCGTAAGGCATGATTCTCCCTTGCTGGAGGCTTGTAATACCAGTTTTCAGGTTCATTTGCAGGTGTCTCCGGAAGAATTTGTGAAAAAATACAACATAGCGCAGGCCTTGGCTGGACCGGTTTTAGCCATGTCGGCCAACTCACCGCTATTATTTGGAAAAAGACTTTGGCATGAATCGAGAATTGCACTATTTCAACAATCGATAGACAATAGAAAAAGTAGGGACCATTTAAGAGATCAGAGCCCCAGGGTAACCTTTGGAAGAGATTGGTTGCATCAAAGTATTTTAGAAATTTACAAGGAAGATATAACTCGTTTCAGAATTCTTTTAGGTACAGATATTGAAGAGAATTCACTTGAAAAACTAATGGAAAAAGCAGCCCCCAAGTTAAAAGCATTACAAGTTCATTATGGAACTGTATATCGTTGGAATCGTCCATGTTATGGGGTCGGTCCAGATGGAATGGCTCATTTAAGAATTGAAAATCGCGTATTTGGAGCTGGTCCCACGGTAATTGATGAGATGGCAAATGCTGCTCTATGGTTGGGAATGATGGAAGGCATGTCTGATTCAGTTCAGGATATTACAAAAAAAATGAGTTTTGATGATGCGCAGGATAATTTTAATAAGGCAGCTAAACTAGGCATAGATACTGAGTTTACCTGGTTTGGAGATAAAAAATTTGCAGCCAGGGAATTGATGATTCAAGAGTTATTACCCATGGCACGCGCAGGTTTGCAAAAACAAAATATCCGTCAGGAAGATATTGATACTTATTTGGGAATAATAGAGGAAAGAGTGAAAAGACATGCCAATGGAGCAAGATGGATTCTTAGAACATTCACTAAGTTTAAAAAAGAAACAAGTGTGGACGAAAGCTTGACAACTGTCACTGCTGCAATCTATCATAATCAATCGGGAAGTAAGCCAGTTCATGAATGGGAGATTCCTGAACTCGGTCAATTTGACAAATATGACCCTTCCCAATTGTTGGTTGAAGAGTTTATGACCAAAGACTTAATTACAGTTCAGCAAGATGATTTATTGGAGTATGCTTTAAGCCTTATGGACTGGAATCAGCTCGATTTTCTACCTGTTGAGGATAGTCAGGGACATTTGTTTGGAATCATCACATCCAAAGCGATTGTTCATTATCTAACAACTGATGTTTTCATCGATCCTTCTGAAAAAGAATCTGCCACCGTGTCTCAGGTTATGACTTATAATCCGCAAACTATAAGTCCCACAACCACAATAACGGAAGTTGTTCAATTGATGCAGGATCACCAAATTAAGGTTTTACCTGTGGTGAAGAGTCAAGAATTGGTTGGTGTTATCTCAGAGGAAAATTTTGTTGATATGTCAAGACGTTTGATACAAATCATGTCACAAGAAGATTAATCAATAATTCTAACCTCAGTTCTTCTGTTTTTCTGTTTATTTTCAGGAAGGTCGTTTTCCGTTATGGGTTGTGTTTCTCCATATCCTTTTGCTGTAAGTCTTTTTTTATCGATACCCTTTTGAATCAGGTAGGATTGAACTGCTTCAGCTCTGTTTTGAGAAAGAATAAGATTGGCTTCTTCTTCACCATCATCATCGGTATGTCCGGCAATTTCAATATGTAAATCGGGTTTGTTTTTTAAAACTTTCACAAGTTGATCAAGTGATTTAAAAGAGCTGGATCTCAAAATGGCACTATTTACATCAAATTGAACATCTTCTAAAGTGTACACATGGGCAGGCTCATAATTTAATTCCAAACTTAGTTTATGTTTTCCAGTGGCAGAAGGAATTTCAATAGTTGAATATTCTTCCTCTTCACCTAAACCTGCAATTTTAATATCATAGGTAAATCCTTCAGGTAGTAAAAGAGCAGCCTTACCTGTCGCATTACTTATCGTTTCATATATTTTCCCATTTTTTTGATTGACAAAATGAATAATCTCGCCTGATCTTGCTTTTTTTTCCATATTTCCAATGTTCAATTCAACCAATGCTTCACTTTCGGTGGCTTGTAGCTGTGCAGATATAGTCGAAAATATCGACAGACTTAAAATTATGATTGAGAATATGGACATAGTTTTATAATTTTGAATTCAGTTTAAATAACGAAAACTGTTATAATAATGTATATCAAAGGGATTATTTTTTTTCTTTTCATGATTGTTTTGCTTTTTTCTTGCCATTCTGAACAAGAAAAACAGCCTGTTTATCCCTTTCCTGAAGAGAAAATAATTCAAATACTGGCAGATGTTCATTTGGCAGAAGCCAAATTAAGTGAGTTGACTTACCTTCCTCAAAATCAGCAGGATAGTATTGCTAAAAACTATTATTTTAGTATCTACAGAGTGCATGGATTAAATGCAGGAGAGTACAATCAACTCATGAATGAACTGAGCAGGAATCCAGATGAATTAAATCGCATTTATGATAAGGTTTTAATTCAATTGCAAACGGAGGAAAGTAAAATCCAAGGATAAATTATTTGGCAGCTTTGGCATGATCTGCTAAAAACTGGGCCAAACCAATATCAGTTAGAGGATGCTTGAGCAATCCGGTTATAGCAGACAAAGGGCAGGTTACTACGTCGGCACCAGCTTCAGCGCATTGTACAATATGTAAGGGGTTTCTGATAGAAGCGGCTAAAACCTGAGTTTCGAAATTGTAATTCTGATAAATATTTACAATTTGGTGGATTAACTCTATACCATCCCAGCTAACATCATCCACGCGTCCAACGAAAGGTGATAAGTATGTAGCCCCTGCTTTTGCAGCCAAAATGGCCTGACCTGCAGAGAAAACAAGTGTACAATTGGTTCTGATTCCTTTTTTTGTGAAATAACTAATCGCTTTAATACCGTCTTTTATCATAGGAACTTTTACTACAATGTTAGGATGCAGAGCCGCTAACATTTCACCCTCTCTGATCATACCTTCAAAATCAGTAGAAATAACCTCAGCACTTACGTCACCATCTACAATTTGGCAGATATCAATATAATGTTTCATTACCGCATCATAACCACTGATGCCTTCTTTGGCCATAAGTGATGGATTGGTAGTAACCCCGTCTAATATACCCAAAGCGTTGGCTTCACTAATCTGTTCGAGGTTGGCTGTGTCGATAAAAAACTTCATGATGATTATTTTTTGTTTATCAAAATTATAAAAATTCAATGTAAAAGGATCACTATCTGCCTGCTAAATTCAATTCTTAATTTTTATCCAACAGATCAGGT
>CAZNNX010000170.1:0-5348 GCA_964574485.1 uncultured Saprospiraceae bacterium
CCCCATAGACAAAATGAAGCAGATTTACCATACTTGAAATTGACATTGACACCAACATGAAGGCTGTCTGTGATACGGTATCTGAAATTTCCTTTCACTCTTATTTTTCTTTCATATTCACCACCCAGGTAAGAATCCTTCCAAAAACCATAGCCGCCTAAGGTCATGTCAAATTTTCCAAATTTTTGTTTGTGCCCAAAGCTAAATCCCATCTCAATGGGTTTCCTGTAACCGAGAGGTCCTGACAAAAGTTGTGGTTTAAATGTTGTATCTACTGCCGTATAAACAGTTCCATCCGGATTTACAAAATCAACATCTGTTCTGATAGAATCCTGAGCCCACCAGGCCAAACCAGTTACGGGAACCATCTGATCAGGGTTACTGAAACTTGGGATCATTCGATCTCTTGGCCTCATGAAAGAAGTCTGAAAAATAGAAATTTTAGTTTCGGGTTTTGACTTGGCATAACCTGTTCTGATATTGATAATACCATTCAGTGCAGAAGAACCGTATAGCGCAGAGGCAGCACCTTTCAACACCTCTATCTGATCAATATTCTCAACGGGTATATCTCTCCAGTTGGCGTAGCCTGCATCTGCTGCCATAAAGGGCAAATCATCAACGAGTATTAAAACTCTGGAACCAGCACCGTAGGAGTACCCTGCGCCCCCACGGATATTGGCCTGTCCATCTACTACATTGACTCCAGGCACCTTATCCACCACTTCGTCAACTTTGGTAGCATTGATATTGTCAACCAGGGCAGGTTTTACCACATCAATTGAAACTGTGTTTCTGGCCAATTCAGTACCTGATTTGGAACCTGTAACTGTTACTTCTCTGAGTGGATTTATTTCTTCTGTCATTTGAACAGAGAGTTCTTTTGTTTCGTTTTCAGCCAGTTCCAGGGTGAATTTTTGCGTTTCCATACCCATAAATCCGAAAGTTAAGGTCCATTTTCCAGCACTTAATTCCAGTTGGTAGGCTCCTGTTACAATATCAGCGATGGTTCCGCCATTTACATTGCCTTTTTCGTCCAACACTTTGATGGTAGCTGGATTTGCTTCTCCATTTGCAGCATCGGTTACCATTCCTTTAACGATGGCTTTTTGCGCATAATTAGCTTGAGAAAAAAAGAAAAACAAGGAGAGGAAAAGCAATGAAGGTAAAAAGTTAATTTTCATAGATTTTCTGTTTAGTTAGAATGGGCTTATAAAATTTTAAAATGGACATAATAGACCAAATCTAAGTGCAAAATATTAATTTTTTTAAATTAGTTTAACAAATATTAACAATTCCTTTTTAAAGCCTTGGAAAAGCGAACCTATAGATTTGCTATAATTTTTTTTTGGCTTGCATAGTATTTTATTATCTTTGTTGTTGGTGTAACCTAATGCGCCATTACCTAATTGTTTTTATCCTAAATTTATAATCTAATGAAAAAACTTACACTTTTATTTTCTTTACTCATCATCAGTATGATGGTACAGGCACAAACCACATTTACTGCCTGTAATTCTGTTACAGCTCCAGCTGTACAATCTGGAATGTTGTATTATCCGGTAGGCCCAAATATGTGGACGGGTTTGCCACCGATGGCTACAACCGCTGCCGGTCTTACGAATACAGAATACCTTATCATCAAGAAAAATGTTTGCGCCAGAGATGCAAGCAGTAATTGTGACACTACAGGCAATTATCTTAATCTTGGACCTGAGGCAGGTTATGTGATTGTAGGCACAGATGCCAATGGCGATTTTGATCCTGCCACTATGAACCGTTATGGTATTTCTATTCAACCCGGAGATACTTTCGGCGTAGTCGCTGTAGGGTACAATTTGAATCAGGTAAAAGGTTTGGTAAACCAAATTCTAACAGGATCAATTTTAGGAACTTCTCCTCCCTCACCTTGTTGTGCCATATTCAATCTTCAAACTGCTACTTTGGGTTTTTGTGATACTTTAAGAGGTGCCGGAATCAGTTCTCAAAATGACGTAAGAGGTTTAAGCGAGGTTTTAACTGTATTTGATGCCTTTGCCAGTTCTGAACTTTCTGTTAAATCTTTGTTATTCTATCTTTCAACAGTAAATTCAAATACTTATTCTTCTCTTTTGAATAGTGCAGGTTGTGGTAATTTAACTGACAATGTATTGATTTGTTATGGCATTGATGCAGACAACGTTTATTGGTACAAAAGAGGTAGTGCTGTTTCTGTAGAGACAATTGATCCTATTGCTCAGTTAAGTATTTATCCCAACCCAACTTCTGAGGATATCAATATTAGAATTGAGTCTGCTCAATCACAAGACTTGACTTTGAATCTATACAATGGATTAGGGCAAAGAGTTTATCAGTCAGTATTAGGCAATGTACAAGGTACAGTAACGGTACAAGCACCTACATCTACATTGTCTGCTGGTATCTACATGGCAGAAATTACAAATGGTAAAAATAGTCAGACGCAAAAAGTTATTGTAAGATAATTATTGCCTTGATCTGTAAGCCGCAAAATACTATGGACCTTTGTCAGTGTATTTTGCGGTTTTTTTTTATTTTTGTTCAAACCTAATTGATATACTATGCAAAAATTATTTTTTACACTTAGTTTACTTGTATGTACCCTTGCGGTTCAGGCACAGTGCCCCAATTGTACAGTATCCTTACCTTCCATGCCTGTAGATACAGTTTATCTGGATACATTTCCTGTTGCTAGACAAAATCAGCCATATGCAGAGCAGTTGAGTTTTCGTTTGCCAATGACAACTACGCCTCTTGTTGCTCTTCAGCCAGGAGTGCCACCCAATATCAATTTGTCTGGATTTACCGTTCAGGGAATTTCTGGTCTGCCTCTTGGAATGAGTTTTCAACTGGATAAGCCATTACCTGCTGTGTATAATTCTGCTAACCCTACACCTAGAGATGGTTGTGTCAGTATTTGCGGAACTCCCAGACAGGCAGGAACTTTTACAGTGCAAATTTCAATTTCTGTTGAAACAGGCATTTTGCCTCCGCAACCTGCTACGATTCCTTTAAGTTTTTTAGTTTTACCTGATACTTCAGCAGGTTTCAGCATATCTAATGGTACAGGTTGTGCTCCATTGATAGTAAATTTTACAAATAATGTAGTTCCTGACTCCACCGTAGGACAAACAGCGACATATTTTTGGGATTTTGGAAATGGAACTACTTCGACCTTAGCTAATCCTCCTGCTGTAACTTATACAGATACAGGAGTAATTAATGTAAATTACAGAGCGATTGTAACTACGACTCAGAATAAAGTTTACCTTTCTTCTGTCGTTATTGATAGTGTTGGCTGTGGGGATAATTTTATAAATCCTAATCCGGAATTATTTCTAACCATAACAGGATCTCAATCAGGTATAGATACAGTTACAGGGGGTGGTTTAGGGAATATTCCAACCTCTAATTTACCCCAAGCCTTTAATTTTGGTAATAACATAGAATTGGTTTTAAATTCTACCTATGATATCAAAGTTGAAGATGACGATATTCTTATTGGTTCTCAACCCTGTGTTGCAGTTATTAATCCTTGTCCAGAAAGTTGCGGCACTGTAAGTTTTCCGGCGAACACTACGCAAAATTCCATAACTCTAACAAGTGGTTCTTTAAATTTGACAGTAAATCTCAATCGGGTTACACTTACACAAAGAGATACAGTCAATACTACTGATATAGTAGTAGTAAATGGTTGTAATTCTTCCAGCAGTCAGATAGAATTTATTGAAGGAACTTTCAAGGTTTATCCCAACCCTACTTCCGGATTATTACAATTCAGTTTCGAATCTTCTGATTTAATTGAAGAGCAAGTTGAAATACAACTAATCGACATGTTGGGAAGAAATTTATTTACAGAGCAAATTGGGTCTTATATGGATTCTTACCAAGGTAACCTTGACATGGGTCAGTATGGAACTGGAATTTATCTTTTACAGCTGCAAATTGGTAATGCATTAATCAACAAGCGTATTATAGTACGTTAGTCTATATAAAATAGGGGCAAGGCCGTTCTCTATCATCTTTGATAAGAACGGCTTTGTTTTTTAAATTCATCCTTTCATGAGAGCTTATTTTCTTCTTGTTTTATTTTTCATTCCTTTCGCTTCTTTTTCACAAACAATTCGTCAGACCCTTGATCGAATTTATGTGGGCATTGACCAGGTTAAAACCCTGAGTTATGATATGTCTTCTCATGAACGAATTGATGGTAAGATGATTGTGAAATCTATGTCTTTTCGTATCAATGCATCTCCGAGAAAAGTATATATGAAAGACAGAGAAACAGGAGTTGAGTTGCTCTATGTAAGTGGTTGGAATAACAACAATGCTTATATTAATCCCAATGGATTTCCATGGGTGAATGTTTCTTTGGGAATTCAAAATTCAAAAGTCAGAGCGGATGGGCATCATTGTTTGTTACATGCGGGTTTTACTTATGCGCATCAGTTATTAAAAGGTACTGAAAAAATGATTTTGGATCGCGGATACAAACTTGAAGAAAGAATTAAGTTTGGAGGTGATTTTACCTGGAATAATATAAATTGTTTTAAACTGATTTTAGATGATCCTCTTTTTGGCTTTGAACAAGTCACTATTAGTCAGGATCAGACTCTATACTCTTATTGTGAGAAAAACAATTTCTCGGAATATATGATCATGGTAAAAAATGATTTAGGCTATGGAGCGAAATTATACAAAGGGCAAAAATTAACGGTTCCTACTTCTTTTGCCAAGAAAGTTGAATTGTATGTTGATAAAAGCACCTATCTTCCTGTTTTGCAGTATGTTTATGATAATGAGGGTCTTTTTGAAAAATATGAATTTAAAAATGTTCGGGTGAATCCTAAGATGGATACGGAAGAATGGACTACAAAATGTAAACTTTATAAGTTTTAATAAATACAGATATGCAAAACCCAGAATTGGAAATTGAGTCGACTCTTTTGCTTCAAAGAAATTTTTTTAAGACGGGAGAAACAAAGTCAATAGCTTTCCGTAAAGAGCAACTTTTGCTCTTAAAAAAATCTATTGAGAAAAATGAAACAAGAATTTTAGAGGCACTGCACAAGGATTTGAGAAAACACAGTTTTGAAGCTTATGCCACTGAGATAGGATTTGTATTGGTAGAGATTAATAAAACTTTACAAAATTTAGATCGCTGGGCAAAACCAAGACCTGTAGCCACACCTTTATTTCATTTTAATGGATCTAGTGAGATTATCCCAGAACCTTATGGTAACACTTTGATAATTTCACCCTGGAATTATCCTTTTCAATTGCTTTTAGCTCCCTTAATTGGTGCTATGGCTGCTGGTAATACGGCTATC
>CAZNNX010000171.1:0-5347 GCA_964574485.1 uncultured Saprospiraceae bacterium
TAGAACTATAATTTTGCTGAATAATTCGACATGAGCTATTGACATTATTATTAACAGGTCCGCCTTTCGCTATGACAACATGTCCAAATTGGTGACTATAAGAATTTCTTGCTAAAATATCATCCATCGCGGGTGGCTCAGTTGACAAACCATTTTCAAAGCGTTTGAACCCTTTTCTATTTCCGGTAACCAAATGATAATCTACTCCATTTCCTGGTCCAGCCGTAATTTTAAACCTGCTTCTGTAATAACGTGGCGGTAATTCAGCACATTGCCAACCATATGGATTAACCCCAAAGTTAGAATTATAATACTGTGTAGCTATAGTATTTGTGTTCGGATCGTACACACCGTTTACACAACCCCCATTTTTATATATGGGAACATTATTGAATTGACCTAACTCAGAACCAAAATTCGGCACATTAGGATGAGGGCAGGTCCAGGCCGGCACCTGAGGCTTTTTTTGCACCAAAAAAGTTCTGATAAAACAGGCAATTGGATTATTTTGAGCATCAAAAGCAGTGACCTTCCATCTATGTTCTTTAAAATAACTGAGTGGATTACTTACCTGAAACACCACAAGACTTCCATTTCCAGGTAACACCTGATTTATTGTATTTCCATTCACAAGAACAGGAATCCAACCAGAGCCACTTGATTCCCAAATCTCCAACCTGTAGGAATGAATTTGCAAACCCTCTTCATGCTGCCAGCTGAGACGGGGTTTGTCATCAATCCATTCGGCTGCATTCAATGGATTTGTAAGTACATTTAATTCGTAACATTGATTACAATTGGGCAAACTCGCAGGTAAAACCTGTGCCTGAAACAGAATTCGGTACGGATTTTCATCTGCATCATTGTTTAAAATACTCAGTGTGCTGCCAGATAAACCAATTTGTGTTGCATTGAAACGAATGCTAATCTGATTTGTATTTCCAGGAGCAATTGTTATTGGTATTGTGGCACCCTGAATGCCGAAACCACTATTTCCACTCCAGGTCATCTGAGAAATAGTCAAATTAGAATTTCCGGTATTTCTAATCTGTACAACCTGTTGCAATGAGCTGGAAAGAGAAGTTGTCCCCATAAAATGGGAAGTCTGATTCGCAATCAGTTGATTAGAAATTAAAATTTCAATTTCTGGGGCAGTTGATTGAATTACAAGGAATGCCAGGAAAATATTTGTTTGTGATTCATCCGCGTCATTATTGAGTAAGGTCAGGCTGTATTGCTGCAAGCCCAACTGGGTCGGCACCAATTCTAACATGATAAATCCCTGAGCTAAGGGTGCCAATACAGGCGAAAAAGTACTATCCACTCTCAGATTTGGATGATTGGAAAATACCTGATACAAATGAAGCGGAGCCGTTCCATTATTCACAACAGACAATTGAACCCATTTTGACTGACCCAATACAACTGGCTGATTCACAAATGACAAACTTGCATTATTGGGCAATGAACTTTGCAAATGAAAAATTTCAATTTCAGGAGCTGGACCATTTACCACTTTAAAAGCAAGTTTAAAATCAAAGATTGGTGTGCCGGGATCATTTGAAAAGATAGAAACAGTGATGATTTGGTTACCCAATGATTGAGGTGCAATTCTTACAGTAAAACTATCTCTGGCCAATTGCTGTATGGACTGAAGAGGACTATTTAAAATTTGACTATAGATTTGATTTTCAGTTACTTGACTTACAATCAGCGGGCTCAACCCTATGTTTTGAATTCCAAAAACAAACTGATAAGACTGATTTATGACCAAATTGGGCAAGCTTAGATTTTGAAGTGCTTGTATTATTATGGTATCATAATTGACTCGAATGCGGGGTGGAGCCGCTTGAATTATATTGATATTCAACTCAGCAATAGAGTCACAACCATTGGATCCAACTAAGAGAACTGAGTACAATCCAGATTGCTGAATACTCAGGCCATTCCATACAAAAGGCAAAAGATTGGAATTTATTGCGATATTTTGTTGACTACGCGTAACAGCATTTACCTCTAACTGATAGGAAACCGTTGAATCGCAAAAAGTACTACTATTATAACTAACTATCTGGGTATCAGCAGCATTAAAAATTAATCCATTCCATGAGTAAGGCAATTCATTTTGACAAATTGATTTTTGCAATACCTGTCTGTAGCTTGAGTCTACCTCAAGATGAAATATCAATGTAGAATCGCAGCCCAAAGAGGAGTTTAACCTTATACTTTGGGTATCAGCAGAATTGAAAGTTAACCCATTCCAGATATAGGGTAACTGATTTTGACAAATTCTAAGATTTTGATGAATCAAAGTATCTGATAAGACATTCAAATACAAATAAATTGTTGAATCACATCCATTGCTCAGAATCCAGTTTTGCGAATACCACCCTGTTTGTTGCAATTGTAATTGCCCCCACATATAGGGTAATTCATGCTGACATACACTGTAAAACAGCGTATCTGTGATGGGGGCCTGCAGAATCAGATTCATTTGAACGATTGAGTCGCAACCATTTGAAGCATTGAGATAAATCGTTCTTTGCCCGCCTTGATAGAAAAGAATACCATTCCAATACAGAGGCATTTGATTTTGACAAACAGTTCTTGTCAATTGAGTTTGCACCTGTGGCAAAACCTGCAGCTGGTATACTGTTAGTGAATCACAACCCAACTGATTGATTGACTGTCTGACTTGTTGACCAGCCTGATTAAAATATAAACCATCCCAAAGCAAAGGAAGTTGACTCTGACAAATTTGCCTTGATAGATAAATTGTATCTGAGGGTAATACCTGAAATAAAAGTACTGAGCTGGAATCGCAGCCAGATGCTAAGGGATGAGTGTATTGATAACTGCCTGATTGAACAATCGAAATTTGGTTCCAAGCATATGGAAGTTGATTGCTACAAAGTAATACAGTTTGTGTATCAGAAGGTTGCGTTATAACAAATAAGGATAATTCAATAATAGAATCACAGCCAAATGAATTCAAAATAGTATCAGTATAAATACCAGTAAAATAGAGGGAATCTCCTCTCCATAAATAGGGTAGCTGATTGGCACAAATACTATCGTAAGCGATGGACGCTGAACTATTCACAACATCCAACTGCAAAACAACTACAGAATCGCAGGCATTTTGATTTTGCAAAACAGAAATGTACTGTCCAGATTGAGTCAAAGACATTTGATTCCATTGCAAGGGAAGATGTTGTGCGCAAATTAATTGTTGTAATCTAGTCGTATCAGATTGATTTACAATTAAATTTAATTGATTCAGTGAATCCTGACCTAAGTATCCGGAAGTCAAATGATAATAAGAACCACTTTGTTGTATAGAATTCCCATTCCACAAGTAAGGTAAATTTTGGGAACAAACGCTTTGATTGAAAACAACTGGTTGAAGGGATATACCTTGAAAATTAATTTGAAAGCTATCATTCAAAACATCATTAGATAAAATTTGTATGGGAAAGACTGAGGTACCTATTGTATTGGGTTGATAGTATACTTTGAAACTATCAGACTGACCCAGTGCTAAATTGAGTTGGGTCCATGTACGATACAAGCTCCATTCTATTGTATTCGGATAAGAGATAGAATCCACCCTCAGATTTGCGGAGCCTATGTTGCGCAATACAATAGAAAAACTATCCCTTTGACCCGGCAATGTGGTTGCACTATTGATTTGTGCAGGATGAATCAAAATATTAGCCAGATGCTGCGCTTGCAGAAGAGGTCCGTCACACTGACTTTGCACCCAAATTTGATACAGGGGTTCACTGTAATCATTGGATTGAAAACTTAACATACATTGATGAGAACCAACAGATTGAGGGTTATATCTCACTTGTATCAACGAACTTGCACCGGGTAAAATCGAAATTAGGCTGGGAGATAGTAATTGATAAAAACTACTTCCAGATAACAATATATTACTTAAATTTAGAGTTGACTGTCCAGTATTTCTAATGAGAAAAGACAACAAGCTATCCTGATAAGGCTGTAGAGTTGGCCCTGAAACGGTATCCTGAACAGACTGTAACTGATTGGCAAACAAACATTCTATTTCAGGTAAAACCGGACAATATTGAATACGATTTAGTACAATTCCATTTGGACCTGAATAACTTAAATCTGAAATTTCTTTCCAACGAAATCTGATTTTACGAAAGGGTGTTGATGAATTAATATGAAGTCTACCATTATCAACGCGTCCTGTGTTTGCATGAATTGTTTTGGTTGTAGACCTGAAATAAGTTCCCGTGGTGGTTCCTGAAGGAACTCCCGGCTCATAAAAATAACTTACACCCGTGGTTATATTTGATCCGGCTGCGGTTTGTGGAAAAATGCTTTGAATTTGCTCTTCACCATCACTATTTTTATTTATAGCCATAAAATCAAGATAAACAGAGCTCACATCACCACTGAAGGTGATGACTATATCGTTGTACTCCTGGACGGGAGGCTGGATACTTTCATCATCATCATCTTTTCCGATCCAAACACCAGTTGTGGAAGTATAACGATACAGCCTGGGTCCATTTCCCGCTACTTTCTCTATCTGAATGCTATAAGGCATGGCAAAAACAGAGGCATTATAGGTATATGACATCGTATTATTACTGATAGCCCCCAACTCAGATGAGGTCAGATTATAAGAACCTACAGAACAACTAAACTGGGCATTTACCTGTACAATACAAGTGAGAAAAAAAGCGAGAAATGGAAGCCTCATCTTAATAATCTAAAAGTGATTCAAGTATTTGAACAGTGTTCTCATCCTGATTAAAATTGGTTGTTGGATTCAAATGTGCAAATTTCTGGAAGAAATTTCTTTGTACTTTCCAGTGCATGGATGCTGATTTTTCTTTCACTTTAAGTACATAGACCTCAGATTCATCAATAGAAAAAACAAGCTCCTCTCCTTCCACTTTCAATTTGGCAGTTTTTACCTCATCCTTATCAAAACGAGTTAATTTGAGCTGCATCAGATTAGCTTTTTCCTTTTCTACCTCATAAAAGTAAACTGTTGACTGCGTCGGATGCTGTGGATTCAGGTATGGTAGGTTAAGAAATACCTCTGTTTCTGTGAAGAGCATGGCATGATTCTGTACATTTTTTTGAAATTCTTTCAAACCCTCATCAAATCTTTTTACTGCCTCAGGATCTGTGCTAATTTCCTTGGGTACAGGAATTACAAATTTTTCAAACTGACAGACATGATTTATAATTTGTTTGAGATAAGGATGATTTGCATTTTTATTTTGTGCTCCTAGTTCATCTCTTTTCTTCAAGTAAACAGATTTGAGATAAGAATTCAAATGCTTTTTCACCCAAAGTT
>CAZNNX010000172.1:0-4728 GCA_964574485.1 uncultured Saprospiraceae bacterium
AGGAATCATAGAAACGACAATGAATAGAGAAAATTGAGTTGAATCATTCCATTTCATTTGTAATAATCCTCTCAGTATAGTTAAAATTTCCTTTCTCAATACAACAACTGTACTTAGAGCGGTGGCAGCATGAAGGATGACAGTAAGTAGTACAGGTTCCTTAGGCTGAAATTGAAAAATTACCTTCCCCAATTCAATATGACCACTGCTACTCACAGGTAAATATTCCGTTAGCCCCTGTATGAGTCCTAATAATAATAAAATTAGGATTTGTTCCATTCTGAAATATTAAATATCCGTATCAGTTGATGAGGAATTTGGAGCAAAAATAGAATACCCAATCACACCTAATCCACACAAAATCAATAGAGGTGATAAGGTAATTCTGGTGAAACTGTAAATTACATCCTCTTTCCATTCATTTTCATTGGACATAGCACCACCTGTCATGAAAAAATATCCCACTAACATAATAGCAATCCCAATGGCAATTATAATAAAATTCTTTTTACCATAAAGTAATTCTCTGGAAACCGGCTTTTCAACAGATCTGTAGCTGTTCGATTTTTGAGGTACATCTATATTGGCCTGCAGAGGTTTTTTTTGTTTTTTCGACATAGTAAAATGTTAAGCTAATCTTTGCCATTTATGATTAAAAAATATGTAAGAAATCACAATGGCAGTTAAAATATATAGAACAAAGATAACGATTAAGCTTAAAATTGCTTCAGAATTTGGGTAAAATAAATCGCTCAATTGAAAGCCTGTAAGTATGATATTCAATAATAAATAAGAAAATAAAAGACTTAGTACCAGAGCTGCCACATTAAAAAATGCAGATCGCAGCATAAAAGATCTAAAAAAATAAGATTCAGGAATTCCTCTGTAATGAAGAAAATTAATTTGTTTGCTCGATTGTTGCCAGCTGAATTGTAGAAAGGAATAAAATACCCATAATGAGGGTAGAATCATCAGCAAAGAAACAAAAAAAGACAATTGAAAAAAATGTTCTGTTTTTTTGATTTCCTGGTCAACAAAGGAGAGACCTAAATAAATCTCTGCTACTGCCGGATTTTCTTTGATTCTGTTAATAAATTCCTGTATGTTGACTTCCTTATCATTATTGAAAGTACATTCTATAGATTCGGGGAATAAAAAATCACCAAACAAATGTAAGTCCTCTTTTTTTATCCCAACTTTTTGAAATGATTGTATTGTTTTGGCACTATCGAGGATTCTGATACTTTCTTTATTTATCAGAGCTTCCTGTTTTAATTTAAAAATAAATTGATCTTTATTTATTTGACTGCTTTCGTTTTTTAATAAAATAAATAAAGGAGTTGCACTGGAGATATGATTGAATTTTTGTTTGAAATAATCTTGAATCCAAACCAAACTACAAACGATTGAGAGTAATAAGATTAGAATCAAAAAATAAAAACTTGCATTCTTAAATAATGGAAAAGGTTGAGTAGACATAAAACAAAAGTAATGATACAAAATTATACTTTTGTTTAATAAAAGTTTCCAATAACTGAATTAAGATGATAAAAATTGCAATTACAGGACCTGAATCAACGGGTAAAACAAGTCTTGCTTTGGGTTTAGCTCAATATTTTTCAGGAAAAATTATTCCTGAGTTTTCTCGAATTTATTTGAAGGGCAAAGATGCTTACAATGTTGAGGATGTACTTTATATGGCCCAAGAACAGTATAAATTAGAAAAAGAAAAACGGAGTGAACATTTAGTAATTGCTGATACTGAATTACTTGTGTATAAAATTTGGTTATGGGAAAAATATCAATTTTGCCCAAATTGGATTCATTCTGCTATTCAAGTATCAGACTTTGATTTTTATTTTCTTTGTGCTGCCGATTTGCCTTGGGAAGAAGATCCGCTAAGAGAGAACCCCTATGATAGAGAAAGACTTTTTCATCTATACGAAGAAGAGTTAAAAAATTACAACAAAAAATATCAGATAGTAAAAGGAGAGGGGGAGGAAAGAATAAAACCCGCAATTTCTATTATTGAACACTTTTTACTGTAGCATACTATAATTCTGAGCCTATACAATACCAATTTTATAGCAAACTTGAAAGAAGTTTCTATCTCATGAGATACATTTTGCCAAAACCATCTTTGAAAAAGTTGGAAGCCTTATTCTGGTAAATTTCCATCTCCTGCAAATCTTCTTTATTTAATTTGGAAATAACCCTGTATAGATATACTCCATTTGCCAATCTATCCCCAAATTGATCGGTGCCATCCCAAGCAAAACTGGTTTTATTTACGCCAATATGTATAGGACCTAACTCTGTTTCGTCAATCTCTCGAACTAATTTTCCACTCACGGTATAAATCTGTATTTTTATCTGCTCGGGAATTTCTCTACCAGTTAAAGTGAAAACAAAATGTGTTTTGGTGGTAAAAGGATTCGGATAGTTTAAAACCTCAGTGATCATGCTTTTATTAATCACTTCAAAGTCAACACTGTAGTCTAAATTTCCAGAATTATTTCCCGATCTATCCTTGGCACTAACAAATAATGTGTACTTGCCATCCCAGGGTAAATCCAGTTTACATTGAATCTCTGCTCTGTTTTCTTGTTGTAAGAGATTACTGTCGGCTGGGAAGAATTGAAAATTCTTAACTACAGGCTCATTACTGTTTAATTCAGTTTCTCCTGTGCTAAAATTAGGGTTTCTTAGTACCAACCTAAAATCATTTATATCTCTTAGCGCCAACCATCTATTTTCATCCCGCAAACTAACAATGATTTCCGATTCTCCGGAGATGAGATCTCCATTCATAATTTTCACACCATCGAAACTTACATCTAAAAGTGGATTTAATCGATCGGTACGAACATAAAATTGGGTGCTTGCATAATTATTGAAATGGTATAATTCTCTCTGGTCGTTGTCCGGATTTATCTCAATAGAAATGGTTTGCAGTCCGGATAAACCCAAGGTATTAACAGTGAAAGGGGTCGATCTTAAGGTATCTCCGGCAGCTAAAGGACCCAATCTTTTGTAAACCGGAGTTTGGTTGTTTAATTGAAATTTTACAAGCATACTATCCATTGGCATGCTGCTTATATTGGCAAGCATCACCTCGTATGTAAAATCTTGACCTCTTTCAACCGTATCTGCGGTACTGAAGGTGTATATATCAGGTCTGACTGCAGCTTCAGGAGATAAATCAGCCAAAATTCTCCAATATTTCAATTGAGGGCTACTTCTGTTAACTGAATCCTTACAATGCCATTCAAGTTGAAGGTAGGGGAAAACCTGAGCGTCAATTTGAGATAATAAAGTATCTTTCTGTGTCAACTGATCAATTAAAAGAGCTTTGTTTACCTGCATACTATCAATTCCATAAACTTTTAGGTATGAAATATCATGCGGATCCAAATCAAAATCACTCCATTTCAACGTTTGCCAATTTTGACATGGGCCAATAATCGTAGAAACAATTTTTCCATCATTCCAATTCCCAGGTATCAAACCTGATAATTGAATGATATCGTTTGTATTGGCACCCAAATTTTCAGCCCGATAAGCAAATCCGGGACGGTTTTTTTGGTAGTAAAATGCCCAGGGTAAACCACCTGAATTTTGTTGTAAGCCTGTAAATAAAGTTGAACCCTGAGATAAAATGTAATTTGATAAGGAACTATTCCAGGTATCAGCATCCGCATCATTTAATGTGTAAATTAAAATGTAGGATCCATCCGGAATACTATCTTGCAGGAAGTTGTTCAAATCTGCCTGCCTCAATGGATTATCCGTTTCAAACAAAAAGGCATAAGCATCACGCTGGGCAGGGTCACAGTTGATGGCGCCATAACGACTCGTACCGCCAGGTAAAACCCATACATTGGCACTGGCAGAGTCAATAACTGTAACATAGGTTCCCCGGTTATTACTACAACGGCATTTATCCAGCAAAACATTATTGAAAGAAAGTTTTAATTGTTCGGGATGTAGTGGATTTGGTGTAAATCCATTTGTTACACTAATTTCCTGAAAGGTATTTACGTATTCAAATCGTCTGCTCGGTTCACTAAAATTAAAATTACTGAGTTGATCCTTTTCAAATTGAAAAAAATGAGATTGATTCCAACCTGTCGAACTGCTGTCAAGAAAAATAAAAGAACGCTCAAGCCAGTTGTAACCTATGCTGGCATTCGTAGAGTCCAAGCTGATACGCCAATAATACACCGTACTATCTATGTAGGTAATAGGCGGCGTCCAATTGAGAATTCCTCCAGCCTGTACAAATTGAGTATCTTTTAACAAGGGGCTATTAAAATAGGCAGTGCTGTCAATCTGCATCCTGTAGGTTTGCGACAAAATATTTCCTGATCCGGCAGTAGCGGTTAAAGTGATGGGTTGCGTACCAACGATTCCAAAGTCAGGAGGAAAAACAGGAATGATGTCATCTGAAATAATCTGAACTGCATAATTCAGAATCTCATTGTTGTTTTCTGCTGAAGGATTGGGTTTTTCCTCAATTTCTTCCTCAGAATCTACTTTAATATGAAAAAGATTAATTCCCTGATTTGCAGAACCTCCAACAGGGATAGAAAAGGTATAAGTGTTTTTAAAATGAGGTGCATTGAATCTTTGTCTGCTAACAAAACCAAATTGCCCATCAGGGGTTGTTCTGTTAATTTCGATATTGAAAATAGTATCAATACCCTTACCCAGATTATATACATCCAA
>CAZNNX010000172.1:4769-5302 GCA_964574485.1 uncultured Saprospiraceae bacterium
CTCTGATCTACAGTACTTACCTGATTTGGACTATGAGAAACACAACTCGCATCAATAAAGTAGTCTGGCCTTTCCGTTGTGTTTAATGTGAAAGCGGGATCTCCATGATAAACCATGTACTGGGTTGCCATTTGCAAAGCATCCAAATAAGCACCTGAATTTTCCAAGTTTTGAATTGTAGATTGTATCGCTTTCGGTATGCCTTTGTTGTAATCCCTGTCTGTAATATTATTATACAATCCAATCGAAAAATTGGATAATGAAACCAAAGAGGCAGCACCTACAGAGGCTAAAAATCCTGCAGCTCCAGCATTCGGTTCAAAAATAAATTTTTCACTTATGAATTGACCATCGTCAAATATTGTCCCGCTATAACAGCCCAGGGAAATGATTAAAGGGTATTTTCCTGTGTTTTGATAGTTTTCAGGGCGATCCAGGTTAAAATCAAAACTATTGGGAGAGGAATGTCCAAAAAATGTGAGAAGAGATACGCCATTGTTGATGAGAGAATCCAGAAAAGCTGATTGTGCAGC
>CAZNNX010000173.1:0-5281 GCA_964574485.1 uncultured Saprospiraceae bacterium
GTATTCTGTTGGAAACTATCACAAGTAATAAAATTCTTCGAAAGCAACAAAGAGCTTTTCAAAGAGGAAGAAAAACCAACAGAAAAGGTAGTAGAAAAAAACAAATTCTCCATCAACCTCAGCAGCACTGCTCTTCTAAGTGGTAATTTAATACCATCAACTGGACCATATGGCAATCAACTTGGCTTCACCCAGCAACCTATACGTTTTGATATTGATTTTCAATACTGGATAAAAAAATTCAGACTTGGACTTGGACTTGGATTTAGCCAATTTTATTGTAACAACTCCCTCAATGATTCTTCGTATCAAATTCCATGGGCCAATAGTTTGCTTGGAAACAATAATCATTTAAACATTTACTACAAGAACATAAAAGAAAAAGTTCAATTTCAAAACTATAACTTTTCATTTAACCTGGGCTACAGTGAACCCCTTTTTAAAAATAGATTGAGATGGGATGTTGATGCAGGCTTTCAATTTATTTTACCCTTTGTTGTGCAAAGTCAACTCATACAGGGAGAATTCTCCTACAGAGGACAAATTGATGGAATTGTTGACGAATTAAGAGATATACCTGTACTTGGTTTGGTTGAAAATAATTTAACATCAAGGGGGAAAATTTCCACTTTTCAAATGAATGGTTGGGGATTGACTTTAGAAACTGGATTAGCTTATAATTTCAAAAATTTTGAATGCAAGGTTGGCATTGGGTATAACTTCATTCACTACACTAATGATAATTACTTAGAAAAGAGTATTATATCACAAATTGCTGAAGATTTTAAATCCCCATTATTCTCAGTTCAATCCATCAAATCTCACTATTTCATGCTTCAATTTGGATTGGGCTATTCAATCAAATAACTCATTATGAAAAAGTTAATAATCATTCTTGTATTTTCTTGTTTTTACGAGAATATAAAAGCACAATGCCCGGCAGTCTTCAGTTTTGATACTGTTTATTGTCAGAATGAAACGCCACAGACTTTGCCAAATACCGTAGCAGGCAGCTGGTCTCCCTCTACTATTTCAACGAACACGGTGGGCAGTTTTGCTTATACTTTCACTCCGGATACCAGCACAGCCTGTTTTACACCAACCGTTGTAAATATTACAGTACATGCCAATCCCACAGCAGGTATAACTGGAACAAGTTCCATTTGTCAGGGCACTAACACAACTTTTACAGCCAGTGGAGGTAGCTCTTATCTTTGGAGTACCGGCGCTACAGGTTCCAGTATAAATATCAACACAGCTCAAACTTACAATGTAACTGTTACCAATGCCAATGGATGTACAGCTACAGCTTCAAGGGGATTGACTGTAAATGCCAATCCTACAGCTAGTCCTGCTTTTGCACAAAATCCAATCTGTCTGGGAGGATCCACTACCCTATCCGCAAATGCCAGTGCAGGTTCTGGAATCATTACTGCTTATTCCTGGTCAACTGGGATTATAGGAAACAATGCAAGTGGAACAGTTTCAACAGCAAATATTTACACGGTTACAGTAACCAATAGTAATGGATGTACTACATCAGCTTCTAGCGCTATTTTGAATGTAAATCCACTCCCTAATCCATCAATTTCAGGAAACAACACCATTTGCGCAGGGAATAACACAACTTTTACAGCAAGTGGAGGTAGCTCTTATCTTTGGAGTACCGGCGCTACAGGTTCCAGTATCAATATCAACACAGCTCAAACTTACTTAGTAACAGTTACCAATGCCAATGGATGTACAGCTACGACATCAAGAACGCTGACTGTAAATGCTAATCCAACAGCTAGTCCTGTTTTTGCTCAAAATCCGATATGCTCAGACAGTGTAACCATTCTGAATCCCAATGCTAGTGCAGGTTCCGGAACTATTTCAAGCTATTTATGGTCAACAGGCTCTACTGCTTCCAGTATTTCAGTTTCATCATCCGGAACTTACGGAATAACGGTTACCAACTCTAATAATTGTTTTGTAACAGCCTCGACTGCCTCATTGATCGTTAATCCAACTCCAAGCATTTCAGTTATCGGTAATCAAGTTTTATGTGCTGGATCAGCTTCAACACCTGTAAACTTTTGGTCAGCCATTGCTGGTACTACCTTCAGCTGGTCAAATTCAAATACAGGTATCGGATTAGGCGGAAATGGAACCGGAAATATCAATGCCTTTACAGGAATCTCGAATGGTTCTAATCCAAATACTTCAAATATCATTGTCACTTCAACTGCAAATGCCTGTAATGCGAGAGATACTTTCAGAATAACAGTAAATCCAGTACCTATAGTTAATGCGGGAAATGACACTATTATTTGTAGCGGACAACCTGTTGTATTATCAGCATCAGGAGCAACCGCTTATAACTGGACATCGAATGTAATCAACGGACAGACCTTTTATCCACAGATTAGTAATGTATATCAGGTTACTGGTTACAATCAATACAATTGTTACTCTACAGATTTTATTACGGTAGCCATAAATCCCTCCCCTATTTTGGATTTAGGTCCTGACTTTGAAATTTGCAGTGGAGAATTAGTAACGGTTAATTCTCAAAACCCAAATGCAGTTTGGTCTGGTTTGAGTTCAAGTACAGGTTCTATAATTTCAATCAACCCAACAAATTCTGGTTTTCTTAATTGTCAATTATCCAATGGTAATTGTACGGTACGAGATTCTATATTTATTACCGTCAGACCAAGACCAACTGTTAACGCAGGAAATGATCAAAATATCTGTACTGGAAGTTCAGTTACACTTTCTGCCTCAGGAGCATTAACCTATGTTTGGAGCTCAGGATATAATAACAATCAAGCATTTTTCCCCAGCAGTTCGAACACTTACACCGTTACAGGTTACAATCAATACAATTGTTCAGCAACGGATCAGGTAACTGTGAGTATAACCAGCACACCTGTATTGAATATTGGTCCGGATCTTGAAATTTGCAGTGGCGACCTAGTATCTGTTAATGCTCAAAATTCAAATGCAGTTTGGTCTGGGTTGAGTTCAAGTACAGGTTCCAATATTTCATTTAGTCCTACAGGCTCTGGTTTTCTGTATTGTCAATTATCCAATGGAAATTGTATAGTACGAGATTCTATTTACATTACTGTAAGACCAACCCCTATTGTAAATGCTGGAAATGACCAAAATATCTGTACTGGAAATTCTGTTACACTTTCTGCCACAGGAGCATTGAATTATATTTGGAGTTCAGGTGTAAACAACAATCAGGCATTTTTCCTGAGTAGCACAAACACTTACACGGTAACTGGTTACAATCAATACAATTGTACTGCGACTGATCAGGTGACTGTCAATGTCCTTACAAATCCTCTTTTAAATCTAGGTCAAAACAGAACGATTTGTTATGGTGATACAATTATCATCAACTCACAAAATTCAAATACAATATGGAGTGGAATTACAACTAGTACAGTTCAGAATCTACGTTTTGTACCACAATCAAGTGGATACTTAGTTTGTCAGGTATCAAACAACAGTTGTGTGGTAAAAGATTCTATTTACATTTTGGTGAATCCGATTCCATATCCATTTATCAGTGGCCCACAAAATGCCTGTAAAAATAGTTACTGGCAAAAATACGAGGTCAGTCCGACTACCAATGGATTAACCTGGACCATCAGCAATGGGGAAATACAAGCTGGATTTGGAACCAATGAAATTTATGTTCACTGGTTTAACGGCGCAGTAGGAACCTTATCAGTGAACGAATATGTATGGAATAGTGGTTGTAGCAGTGAAGAGGATATAACTGTTGCTCTTGGAGATACAGCGTTAGATCCTGCCGAAATTAGATTATTGTATAATGGTGGAAATGTTTTACATACAACGATTGATTACCCATTTATGTCATGGGGATACGAATCAGTACAAACACATATTCCTATCTATTTGGGAGTTAGTACTCAATATTGTCAGATTCAAAACTTCGATCCTTCCAATTATAATTATTGGGTAGAGATTGGAGATGGAAATGGATGTATCAGCAAATCTTACTACAATGTACCAAACTTCCCAATTGCTGTTAACCAGACAGCTTTGGAAAATCAAATAAAAATTTATCCAAATCCAGTTAATGAAAATCTTTTTGTTGAAATAGATAAACAAGTCAGCACAAGAGTAAGCTATCAGATATTTGATATTTCTGGTAGAGTAATCAAGTATGGTGAGATGGAAAGTGGAATGAATACAATTTCAGTGGATGAATTGCCAAATGCTGTTTATTTTATTCATTTGCAAACAGATAAGGATAAAAAATCTTTGAAATTTGTTAAAAACTAAAGATGATTTATGCGATATAAATATTTGGTTTTGCTATTTCCGATAGTTCTATTTTATAGTTGTGGAGTGAGTTGGTTCGGTGAGGAATTGGAATCAGGCAGCTCAGATGCTGATATTCTTACAGAACAAGCGCCTTCAACGGAAAAATATGAAGAAACTGAAAAACCACGAGAAGTAGAACAGGAAGATGATCAGAATCCTGCCAAAAGACTAATGGAAACTACTGTTACCATCTATGTCTATGACAAATTTGGTAACAAACTTAGACTTGGATCCGGTTTTTATGTAAAATCCAACTTGATTGCCACAAATTTTCATGTAGTTGAAGGGGGAAAGACTTTCAAAATAGTTAAGAATTCAGACAAAGAAAAATTCGGTGCAATTATTTATAAGATAGATGATGTCCATGATTTGGCAATTTTGGAAATTGAAGAAAATATGGGCATGAAGCCCTTAAAAATACAAAGTAATTATCCAGAACAAGGGTCTGATATATATGTAATGGGTTCACCGGAAGGTTTATCAGGTTCTATTTCTAAAGGAATAGTCAGTGCGCTCAGAAAATTTGAGCCATATAATTATTCTTTAATACAAATAGATGCAGCTATCTCTCCAGGTAGCAGCGGTGGACCTGTAGTCAACAAAAAAGGAGAAGTTGTTGGAATAACCGTTTCAAAACTTGATATACCCAATGCACAAAATTTAAACTTTGCAGTGCCGACGAAGTATCTGGATTTTTTGATGAGGGATTGAGAGTTAAAAGGCTCTGTTATTAAAATCTAGAATTATGATAATTGAAATTGATGAATCAAATTACGATGAGATAATGAAATCTGAACAATTGGTTGTTTTAGATTTCTACGCCAAATGGTGTGGTCCCTGTATAAATGTTGGGAATACATTAAAAAATGTAGACAAACATTTCGGAGATAAAATATTGATTGGGAAGATTGATGTTGAAAATAATAAACAA
>CAZNNX010000174.1:0-5219 GCA_964574485.1 uncultured Saprospiraceae bacterium
TTTGAATGAGCCAGAATAGATTTTAGTTCAGAAGCAAAAATAAAATGATCCTTGTTCTGAAAATAATAGAGCGGCTTTTTGCCCATTCTGTCACGAGCTAAAAATAATTCTGATTTTTGTTGATCAAAAATAGCGATGGCAAACATTCCCCTGATTTCATTGAGCATTGCAGGTCCCATTTTGATATAGAGCTCTAAAACAACCTCAGTGTCGGTTTCAGTTCGCAAAAAAACTTCAGGAATATGTTTGTGTTGGAGCGCTTTGAAATTATAAATTTCACCGTTAAACACAATGATAAATCGACCATCTTTACTATACATGGGTTGGTTGCCTTCTGTTCTAAGGTCCAGAATGGATAGACGGGCATGAGCCAGAGAAATCTGATCATTTTGAAAAGTGATTTGTGCGTCAGGACCCCTGTAATTGATTTTATCAATCATTTTTTTTATGTCATCAGACGCGCTAACACCTGTATATCCGGCGATTCCACACATTATTTATTGTTTTTTATAATGTAATCCAGGGCTTTATTACTAACACAGTGATTGGTTTCGATAGAATCCACCCAATGGTAAAAAGGTCCAAATTGCAAGGATTTATTTTTTTTACTCACTGATTCAGCATAAAGATAGGAAAGCCCACCCTTAAAGCAGCAAGCATCATGCAAGTTTAGAATTTGGTATTGCGATCTTGCCTGAGAACAGGCCAAAACATATAAATCCAAATAATCAATTTTTGAAAATATCGGTTCGTAATGTTGTTCAAAATCGCCCCAGGAGGCCGAAGCATCGGAAATGTATCTGATATACATGGGGTAAGATCCTGCCACAGGAAAACTCTTGGAAATTCTGGGATCAATAGCTGCGCAGATTGTCGTTGTCCAGCCCCCGCCGGAAAGTCCTGACATAGAGACAACAGCCTTTGGGTCTTTCTCGAAGATATAATTGATAGTTTGTATAACAGGTTGTATGAAGGGGAGCAATGGTTTTTTTAAATACATCATTTTCTGATGGTTGTTGGAACCTGCAAACAAGCTGATTCGATCCCTGATTGCCCGATGTTCGTTTTGTATAGTATCGATGCCATTGGGTAAAATCAA
Source organism: uncultured Saprospiraceae bacterium (assembly GCA_964574485.1). GTDB lineage: Bacteria > Bacteroidota > Bacteroidia > Chitinophagales > Saprospiraceae > Saprospira. Next base: position 1,100 of record CAZNNX010000174.1, read on the forward strand.
AGGCATTGAAAGTGTAAATACGGTGTATCCTTCCTGGAGAAAGCGATCAATTATGTAGGATTCTTTATCTGTGCCTACTTCATGACCATGATGGTAAATCATATACTTTTGATTGCTCTGTTTGGGCTCAAATTTGTAGATATTGGAGATGAAATAACCGTCAACTAAAAGAGAACAAACTGCTTCGTTAGCAGCAAATTGAATTTTATATTTTGTTTTTTCCTGTTTGAAATTGTCAAGACTGCTATGAGGGAGTTGGTTGTCATAAAAAATGGCTTCTATCAAATCAAGTCTGAGGCTGTCCGGATTCTTTAATAGTGGCGAAAACAATGAGTCTGGATTAATTTTTTTTAACTCATCCAGTTGATAGTCCTCAGTTTTGATTTCCTTAGGAGCATGAAGTAAGGTATAAGGAAACCACTTTCTACTGTGGGTGAAATATCCCCAGGTATACACAAAAAAGAATAAAAGGAATAGGAAGGAGAACCCAAAAAATTTTGATTTCATGGAGCTACCTGTTATAAATTGATTTTGTTCTTAATGGTAAATGGAAACTTATTTTGAGATTCATAATAAGTGCGCATTAATATTTCAGCGATCACTCCCATTAGAATCATCAAGACACCGATAATAAAAAACATTACGGTAAATAAGATAAGAGGTGATTCAACAAAATCTTTTTGACCAGATATTTTGAAATATAAAGCAAGAGCAAAACTGATAAATGAAATGAAAAAAGACCAAAAACCTGCTCCACCAAAAAAATGTATAGGTCTTTGCATGTATTTTTCTAAAAATTTTATCAGTACCAGATCCAAAAGAACCTTAAAGGTCCTAGACATACCGTAGTTGCTTTTGCCATATTTTCTGGGTTGGTAAGCAACGGGTACTTCCGTTACAATTCCTCCTTGCCATTTACAATATACGGGGATAAATCTGTGCATCTGGCCATAGAGTCTGACCTCTGACAATACTTCTTTTCTGTAGGCCTTTAATGTGCAGCCATAATCGTGTAGGGAAACGCCAGATACCCAGCTAATTAAGGCATTTGCTGTCATGGAGGGCAGTTTTCTTGTCAGGAATTCGCCCTTCCATCTATCCTGACGCCAACCAGATACTACGTCATAACCTTCATTTAATTTGCTGATTAACAAGGGGATGTCTGAAGGAAGATTTTCCAAGTCGGAATCCATAAGTACAATAATTTCCCCGCTTGCATGTTGTATGCCTGCATTAATGGCAGCCGTTTGGCCACAATTTTTTCTAAAATTAATGATTTTGATTCTTTCATCTTCCAGTGCAAAAGAAGAGAGGACATGAAAAGAGTCATCTTTAGAACCATCATTGACTGCTATGATTTCAAAATCATAGGCAGAAATGGCTTTTCTTGTGAGCTGAATTAATTCAGGTATGCCTTGTGCTTCGTTGTAGATAGGGAGAATGACGGATAAATAAGCCATCTGTGTTAATTTTTAATTTCGATTTTTTCCATCTGAAATAAAAAGGGGAGATACAGACAAAGATAAAAATTTATAATAAAAAGGGGCTTGAGAAGGTATAAATTAACAGTTAGTCTCTTTTTTCTTCATAGTTCTCAAACCATTTCATGAATTGCAAGAGACCCTGTTTTAAATCTGTCTGTGGTTGATACTGGAATAATTCCCGGGCTTTATTGATGGAAGCATAGGTCAGATTTACATCTCCTTCCTGCATAGGCATTTTCAGAATATTAAATTTTTTATTTGTAATTAGCTCAATGGTAGAAATTAAATCTACTAAAGATACAGGATCTTGATTGCCCAGATTGACAATTTCATAGACATGGGTTTTTATACGGATGTATGACAGGGCTTTGAATACCCCACTGATGATATCATGGATAAAGGTGTAATCTCTCTTGGTACTTCCATCGCCATACATCTCTATCGATTTTCCTTGATAAAGGAGTTTGAAAAATTTATGAATAGCTAAATCTGGTCTTTGTCCTGGACCATAAACAGTGAAAAATCGCAAAATCAGTACATCAAATTGATACAGATGGTGATAACTGTGCAGGATCAATTCTGCAGATTTTTTTGAAGCTGCATAAGGAGAGATGGGGTGGTCAACTTCATCAGTTTCTTCGTAGGGTATTTTGGCATTGTTGCCATATACAGAGGAGGAGGAGGCGAAAATTATTTTTTTGCAATGATATTTTTTCATCATTTCCAAAATCTGAATTGTGCCATTTACATTAACATCGAAATAAAGATTAGGCTCAACGATGGAAGGTCGAACGCCAGCTTTAGCGGCCAAGTGTACTACCATCTCTATGGTGTAATTTGAAAATATTTGTTCCAGCACCAGCGGATCCCGTATATCTCCCTCAATAAAAATGGGTTGAAAGGATTGCAGGCCTTGTAAATTTCCCTCTTTTATCTTTCTGTCGTAGAAGGAGTCAAAATTATCTAAAATAATCACTTTTTCATTGCATGACAGAAGCCGCTCAGCTAAGTGAGAACCAATAAAACCGGCACCGCCTGTGATTAATATATATGCATTTTTCATTTTGTAAAGGTAAAAAAAACTTTAAATAGCTAAGAATTTTGGTTCTTCCATAATCTGATGATTGGAAAACGAATGACTTGATCCAATCTGTAAATGGAAATTAATAATAAAAAGGGATACGCGGGAGCCAAATATCTGTATTCATCCATTTTTAAAACTAAGGGAAATACCATCACAAAATACAAACTGGTAAGAGTTAGGAATAAAAGTGCGGGATTTTGATTGGCTCTGATAAATAAAAAAATACATCCCACTAACCCAAAACAAATGACAAAAACATACAACAGGGTGTAAAGCATTTTAATAGAAAAAGAAAAGGTATTCAAATCCTTATCTAATCGATCAAAGAGATTGTCAGTCCCCCAATGAAAAATAAACTGAACAAAGTATCTGAGTCTTGATTCGATATGGTATAAAAATGGTTTTTCTTTTTTTATTGCCTCTGTACAACGATTAAAAAGTGCGATTGCCATTTGATTCTTAATCTTGTTTTGCTCTGTGTTTTCCGGGTGATCGTCAATATCTCTCACAAGAGTTCTGAGGAGGGAAAAACTATCTGCATTACATATTTTTGTATGCGCTCGTGGAGAGATTGACTCCAAGGTTTTATTTTTTCTAATGAAATAGGCAGTTTCCCCTGCAGGTTGCCACCAACAGACCGAAGCTCCGTAGGCATTCATGAAATGAAACATCGACAGTGTATATTTGTCTTCCAGTCCGGTGTAATAAATTGTTCTGGATAATGGATAAAAGCCATTGTATTTTTGATAGTTTCGATACAACCACAATCCATCCAGGATGATGAAGGGAATAGAAAAAGCGATGGCAAGTTTCCAATTCCAAGTTAAAGGACGAAACCATTTTCGATTAGCAAGCAAATGGAATAGGCCCCAGAGGATCAACAGTGGTGCGTTGGCAGGTCTTAAAAAGATGGACCAACTTAGAAATAGTCCGGAAAGAATTGCATTTTTCCAGTTCTGTTGCAGGGCAAAATAAAAGCTAATCACTAAAGCTGAAATACAAAATGATTCCGTAAGTAACTGATAATCATATATTGAAGTATAGGTACTCAACAGATAGAGAAAAAAACTGTAGTAGAAAAATTCTTTCTTCCTGAAAATTGTCTTTGCTATCCAGGCTAAAATATAAACAGACCAAGCGGCCAATAAAAGTTGTAATACAATCAATGCATTCAAGCTATGAGATACAGTCAAAAATAATCTGAAAAACCCATACAGGATGCCATAGCCCGGAAGTCGGTAATCATAGCTGTAAATACCTGTTTGGATAAAGTCTTCCATGGGGTCAATATAGGTTTTGGAATCTCTTTGTTCTTTCGCCCAAATGGAAGTATAAGTCTCGTTTGGAACAGCTTTTTCATTGATTTTATAGATAAAAAAAAGCGATTTAACAACTAAGGAGAGGAGTATCCAAAAGCGCCATCTTTCAGGTTGAGGGAGAATGGAAATGATTTTTTCTATCATTTATACCAATTTTTGGGGAGTTCTATACCCGCTATTTTTTCTAGATTTTGATTGGGTATCTGATAAAAATGCTTCAAGATTTCTTTGGT
>CAZNNX010000175.1:0-5211 GCA_964574485.1 uncultured Saprospiraceae bacterium
GCTGATATATTTACCGTCCTCATTGGGTAGTTCAATCAACCATTCAGCCCAAGGTTTTGAATGATGCGGATTTTTTTGTTCTACAGTCCAATATATATGTGATTGACCCTCTTCGAAAATTTCCCAACGATTGGTTTTATACCTGTCATTTCCTACAGCCACTATGCTGATTCTTTTCCTCCCCAGACTAGTCCATTCTGTCCAGGGCTCTCTGTTTTTATTGATAGGTTCAAATATCTGTTCTGTGTCATTTGATGATATGATCGCCTGTCTCCAATCGCGATAAAACCTTAGGTTGAGTTTTTTATCAGTTCGAATCAAATCCCATTCAAGCAATGCATCTGCTGATTGAGATGAGTTGTAAAGCTCTGTGAGCTTCTGCCCTGAAAGAGGTAGGACACAAAATAAAATTAAAAAGAACTGAAAGGCATGCAACATGATTACATGATTTCTTTAAGAAATATTTCTAAACTTTTCTTTTCTTTTGGATTCAAATGGGCATCCTTGTGCATGAAAATATAGGTTTTTAAAGGCATCTTGTTTTTGATGATTTCCTCCCAGATTTCTTCCCTTAATTCCTTTTGTTCCTCTTTGGAATATTTGGCCCAAAGTGAAAAATTTAAATGAGATCTTCCCTCATTAATGTGATTGCGAATCCAATAGGAAAGAGGAACAATATAGGTGTACCAGGGATACTTCGTTTCGTAGCTATGACAATCGTAACATGCTTTTTGTAAAGATAAAGCCAAAGGTTCTGGTATTTTTTCAGCGATTATAAAATCATCTTTTTCTTGAAAAGGGGGATTTTTCTTGTCGATTTGTAAAAATTGAAACATGAGGAAAAATAGAAAAATACTTAATAAAACCCATTTCATAATTTAAATGTATTTTTGAAAAAAGAATCAATTAACTGAGAGTCAAAATTAGACTTTAATCTAAAGAATTTATATTTTCAGTTCAAAACATCTTTCATGATTCACAAAATTAAGAAGTTTATAAAACAGAATCAGTTGTTTGATTTGAAGCGTGATAAATTACTTCTCGCTTTGAGTGGCGGACTTGACTCTGTTGTTCTTCTTGATGTTCTGTATAAGTTGGGTGTTTCCATGCATTTGGCTCATGTAAATTATGCATTACGTGGAGAAGAATCAATCGATGATCAAAAATGGGTTGAATCACTGGCAAAAAAATACCAACTCCCCCTGTATCTGAAAGATGCTTCTGATGAGGTCACTCAATCGAAAGGTTCTATACAATTGGTGGCAAGAGATATAAGGTACAATTGGTTAAAAGAACTTAAAATTCAATATCAATTGGATTATATCATAACCGCGCACCATTTGGATGACCAGGTGGAAACCTTTCTGATGAATTTGATCAGAGGAGCATCTGTAAAGGGTATAGCTGCTATGCCAAGTAAAACAGAATTAATTCGTCGGCCAATGATTTCCTGTTCAAAAAAAATGATTTTAAATTATGCCATTGAAAATCATTTACCATTCAGGGAAGATAGCTCTAATCTAAAATCAGATTATACTAGAAATAAAATCAGAAATCAATTATTGCCCTTGATACAAACGATCAATCCTTCTTTCTCTCATTTGTTGTATGAATCAATTCAGAGTTTTAAAGAAATCAGCTTATTTGCGATTTCTTATGCAGAATCTTTCCTTTCAGTACATTTACGGAAAAATGAGATTCAAGTTGTTGACCTGAAAAAATCTGAAATGCCTTTAACCATTCTGCAGATCTGGTTGCAAAAATATGGTTTTTCTCAGCGCATGATACTCGATATAGCTGATCATATGCATCATTCTGAATCTGCCTGCTATGAGGTGAATGATTATATATTGTATCGTTCATCCGGTATTTTGAAATTAGATAATAAAGAAAGAAATGATTTTGAGGAAGTTCTTATTGAAATGGAAATCGGACGTACCTATCAATGGAATGAATTCATTTCTTTTCAAATTTCAGATCAAATAAATCAAGGTGAAAAAGATTTTTATGATTGCAAGAAGATTGTCAGTTTTAAAGGAAAATTAATTTTTAGAAAAAGGAAAAAGGGTGACTACCTTCCCGATTCGCAAAAGAAATTGTCAGAATGGATGAAAAAAGCAGCATGGCCCAAGTTCAAAAGAGATCATTGGCCTGTTTTAACCCTTGATGATAAGGTGTTATGGATACCAGGAGCCAAGCAGTCAAATCAAAGTGAAACTAATCATAACAATCATTCTATCTATATTTTATTTTTTGAGAATGAGTAAGAAAAACCCTAACCTTATTTTTTATATTATCTGCTGGATATCTTTGTTTTTGACCCTTAGTGCTCAGCTGTATATTATGTTGAACAAGGGAAATTCTTTCCTTTTTTCTTTTTTGCTTCTTTCCCGTTTTTTCACCATTCAAACCAATTTTTTATTATTCCTGATCATTTCAATGAAAATTAGGGGTGAATACAAGAAAAAAGAATATCTGATTTCAACCTACAAATGGAGCTCAATCAGCTTGGTTTATATTGTGTTTGTTGCCATTGTTTATCATGTCCTTCTGATGAAAGTATGGAACCCTCAGGGCTTCCAATGGTATGTGGGAGAAATGTTGCATAAATACAATCCGATATTATTTTTTATTTTTTGGTGGATAACATACAAAAAAGAAGTTCTTCCATTTTCCATCTTGTGGAAAGGTATTTTATTTCCCTTGTTTTATTTTTGCTATGCAATAGGACTTGGACTTTTAGGATTGGGATACCCCTATCCCTTTTTAAACCCGGATAAAATAGGATGGTTAGCCTTGTTTGCCTATGGCATCGCTTTGTTAGCATTTTTCTGTTGTTTAATGTTCATTCTGATTATGACAAGTATATATGTAGCCGGCTTCAAAAAGAAAGAGCATGCTTAGAAAAATCATTCATATTGATATGGATGCATTTTTTGCTTCTGTAGAGCAAAGAGACCGACCAGAACTTAGAGGTAAACCTATTGCAGTTGGTGGTTCTGAATGGCGTGGCGTAGTATGTACTGCCAGTTATGAGGCAAGAATTTTTGGAGTAAAATCAGCTATGCCAGGTTGGCAAGCCAAAAAATTATGTCCTGAATTGATTTTTGTTGAACCCAGATTTGATGCTTATCAAAAAGTTTCTGAGCAAATAAGGGAAATATTTGAAAAGTATACAGACCAAATTGAATCAGTCTCTATTGATGAAGCCTACCTGGATGTAACAGAAAATTTGTTGAATGAATCCATGGCTATGTCTGTAGCGCAAAAAATCCAGGAAGATGTTTTGCTGAATACCGGACTGAGTTGCTCTGCTGGTGTATCCTATTGTAAATTTCTTGCTAAAGTGGCCTCTGATTTAAAAAAACCAAAAGGCTTAACCGTTATTCATCCTGACAAGGCTATTGAGTTTATCAACAATTTGCCCATCGAAAAATTTCATGGTATTGGGAAGGTAACAGCTTCCAAAATGAAACTTCTCGGCATTCACAAAGGGGCAGATTTGAATAAGCTAAGTAAATTACAATGGGTTAAAAGATTTGGCAAATCAGGTATTTGGTTTTATAATCTGGCCAAAGGGATAGATGACAGACCCGTCCTTTCATTTCATCAGCGAAAATCAATAGGAGTAGAAAGAACATTGGAACACAATATTAGTGAATTGACAGAATTGGAATTGGTTTTGGAAAAAATTATTCAAAAACTGATTGAAAGGGTTCAGCGAATAGGCTATGGAGGTAGAACCATGAGTTTAAAATTGAAATCCGCTGATTTTATAATTCAAACTTTTTCAAAAACCTATGACCATTGGATTTCTACACCAACAGATATTTCGATTGTAGCATACGAATTACTTTATCAGGTAAAAACTATGCCAGCAGAAATAAGGCTTCTAGGCTTAACTCTCACCAATTTGAATGATCCACTGCCTCAAGATCAAAATCCTCAGATGCGAATACCATTTCCAGAAATCTATGAACCTAGAAATTCTTTTTGAAGATGATTATTATGTGGCTGTGCATAAGCCGCATGGATTGTTGGTGCATAGAAGCTCTATTGCCAAGGATGTGGAAGTTTTTGCCCTGCAAACACTGCGCGATCAGTTAGGCTTGCATGTCTACCCAGTTCACAGAATTGACAGAAAAACTGCTGGGGTTTTGCTTTTTGCCAAATCTCCGGCCTCTGCAAAGGCCATGGGAGAGATTTGGGAGCAAGGGCAGGTGAAAAAACTATACTATGCCATTGTCAGAGGATTTTTTTTAGAGCCCATCCTTTGTGAACAAGCTTTGAAAAATGAAAGAGGAAACTGGCAAGAAGCTGCAACCCATTTTTACCCTCAAATCCAATATGAAATCAATATCCCCTTCAATGGTTTTCCTACTTCAAGATATAGTCTCGTTCAATGTCAACCCCTGACAGGTAGAACACATCAAATCAGAAGACATTTAAGTCATTTGAATCACCCCATTATCGGAGACCGACCCTGGGGCTGTAATAAGCAGAATAAACTATTTTTAGAACTTTGGTCAGTAGATACAATGATGTTGTTGGCCTGCTCTCTGGAATTCAAACATCCCTACACCCAGGAAGAACTTTGCATTCAAACTGATTTTTCTGAACAAATGCTCCGACTGCTCAATCTGTTTGAGAAAAATACCTAATGCCTATGCAAATTGCCTAATTGTTTTGTTTAGGGTTTTTACTGTGAAATGCAAAATGTATAATCCTGATCTTTGTAAGGACAATTGAATTATCGATCACAACACAAACAAAACAAAATTATGAAACGGCAATTTTTTCACCATTTTTTACTGCTGAACTTTGCAGGCGTTAAGCCTTTAGTTAGCCAATGGATTCAACCAAAGAAGAAAGCATCACAATTCTCCTTCTCCTCCTCAGAAAATACCTCATCCTCTATTCAATCAGAGTGGGAGTGGTATCGGGATATTGATAGAATGGAAAAGATCGCTTTTAAACCGGCATCACAGCCTAAAAAAGAAATTTCAGTTGACCTAAAGTCAAAAAAATCTTTCTCTGCTTCCAAAACCATTTTTGATGGAAATGGATTGCCAAGTTGGATTGACATGGATTTTGAAACAGAAACCCAGAAGGAATCCATCTACCTAGATGTTTTATTAGATAAATTTATGCACTCATGATCAAAATCAACAACAACTAAAAAGGCTCACTACAAATGCAGTGAGCCTTTTT
>CAZNNX010000176.1:0-5197 GCA_964574485.1 uncultured Saprospiraceae bacterium
GGCGAACATCCGATTGTTCCAATCATGTTGTACGATGCCGTTTTGGCGCAGGAAATGGCCTCCAGACTACTTAAAGAAGGCATTTATGTAATTGGATTCTTCTACCCTGTCGTTCCAAAAGGCAAGGCCAGAATCAGAGTACAAATTTCTGCCGGTCACGAAAAGGAACATTTGCAAAAGGCAATCTCTGCTTTCACTAAGGTTGGAAAAGAATTGGGTGTGATATAGGCTTATTTTTCCTTGTCTCGTTTGGTGGCACACATAGCCTCGGGTTTAAACCCGAGGCTATGTATTTAACACATTATCAAAACTATTTCAATGGTTTATTTAATCAACAATTGTGAGATTAAATCAATAGATTTCTTCGCAGATTTTTTGATACCAAACCGAACAGGCAGTACCGATTGCTATCTGCATAACCCCTGAATTACAAAACAATGGATTTATCCGTTGATGTTTTCATATCAAAGCGAACAGGTGTTTTCAACCCCTGTGACAGAAAATAAATTGAGTAAAACCTCTGCATTTCGTAACGATCTACCCCTTCAATAACAATTTTATTTTTCGACTCTAGTCGAAACTTTTGTACTTTTTAATACTTTTTTCGTTCACAGACGAAAGTTTTTATATGCTGTTTTTAGGAACTATGATGTATTTTATTACAAAATATTGTCATTTTATGGTGTATTTTATTACAAAATATTGTAATTTTAAGGTGTATTTTATTACAAAAATAAACAATCGTTCAAGAACATCGAAATGGAAATTTATAGAACCATATACAATGAACTGGAAAAATGGAAAAAAAATTCTTCCAAAAAACCCATGATTCTAAGAGGAGCCAGACAGGTTGGCAAGTCATACATTGCAAAAACCTTCTCCAAAACTTACAGTCAAAAGATTCTATTAAATCTTGAAAAAACTGAAGACGCAGCTTTGTTTGAAAAATATCAACTGGAGGATTTGATTGATTTTTTATATTCTAAAAACAAATACAAAAAAAATACAGAATGCTTTTTATTCATAGATGAAATTCAGGAATCACCCAAAGCCTTGCAAATGCTACGTTTTTTCTATGAAGAACATTCCTATATACATGTTATGGCTGCTGGCTCACTCCTGGAATTTGCTCTGGACAAAATAGAATCTTTTCCAGTAGGCAGGGTCCAGCAAATTGCCGTTTACCCAGTCAGTTTTGAAGAATATTTGCATACAGTTAACCCTGAACTGATTCCATATTATCTGGAGATTCCTTGCTCCAATGTTGGGCATGATTTGTTGATGCCGGTTTTTCACCAATACACTTTATTGGGAGGAATGCCGGAACTGCTAAAAACCTACCTGATAAGTAAAGATTTGGTCAGTTCTGAAAAAATATATGCCGATTTATGGCAGGGCTATAAAGACGATAGTGAAAAATATGCAAAAAATCCAACTGACCGAAAAGTACTGAGACATATTCTAAATTATGGTCAATTCGAGCAAGACAGAATTAAATATGAGGGCTTTGCCAATTCAAATTACAAATCAAGAGAAGTATCCGAGGCCTTTCAATCTTTAGAAATGGCTAAGATTATTCAATTAATTCATCCGATTACGAGTACTCATTTTCCGCCCATTCCAAATCTAAAAAGAAGTCCGAGAATGCAATATATTGACACTGGAATACTAAATTATTTGCTCGGCATTCAAGCAGATATGATTGGCATAAAAGATCTGAGTGATTTCATGAGGGGAAAAATAGTGCAGCATATCGTTTCGCAGGAAATGATCTCATCAAAAACGCAATTCAATTACAAACCATTCTTCTGGGTCAGAGAGCAACTGAATGCCAATGCTGAAATAGATCTAATCCTAAGCCACAAAAACAAGATTTATCCCATAGAGATAAAATCAGGTACAAAAGGAAGATTGAGATCCTTGATGCAATTCATGGATGAATCTACTTTGGATATCGGCATTCGGCTATCTGCCAATTATTTTTCAAAAGAGGAGGCAAAAACCATAAAACAAAAAGAATTCACTTTATTGAATATCCCCTATTTCCATGCTGCCAAGTTGGAATTATATGTAGAAGTGGGGTTGTTAGGGCTTATAATTATGATAATAACTATTTAATAATTTGCGAAGCAAACAATACAATATTCTCAAAAAAACAGGGAGAAAAAAAGAATTCCCTGTGAGGTTATAGCTTAGCACTAAAGTACAAGTCCCATTTAATGGCTATTTCAAACGACTAAAGTCATTTAAAAATCAATGGATTTATCCGTTGATGGTAACCCAATCCAATCGAACAAGTGCTTTTAACCCCAGTTTACTGTTTATAGTACTAAAATATATGTCTCGTCTGCTGACTATTCTGCAGCTCTTTCCGAAAACTAATCCGGTTTTTACCATTTGAACCATTTTTCAATAATCCAAAAACCTTTTCACTTGATTTTCAATGGTCTTCATTGTATCCGGGTCAACCACAAAACCATTCTCCACGATTTTATCAATACTACCCAGGGGTTGATTAGGAGGCATAACAGAGATTTGTAAATAATTCAACACTCCGGTAAAATGTTCCAACCCCCTTAAATTTCCAGCCCTACCTGATGAAATTCCCAGCAAAGCAGCCTTTTTGCCCCCATGAAAACTTTCTTTATATTTACGAACTGAACATGCATCAATAAATGCTTTCAAGATTCCTGGAAAACTGCCATTGTACTCGGGAATTACAAAAAATAACTTATCTGCATCAACAATATATTTATCTTGAATGCGATGAAAATCAACCGATCCCGTCTTGTACATTTGCTCATGAATAAAATCTAGAGGAATCTCAGCTAAATCTAATAACTGCACTTCAGTGCTTTCTTTTTGAAAACAAGAGAACGCATATTGTGCAACAATAGAACTAAGGCTACCTTTACGATTGGTAGAAGAAATTACGGTAATCATGATTGTTTTTTATACATAACAAGAAGATTCTTGCAAGGTTTAAGATACAAGGCTCAATCAAAATTATTATTTTTACTTAATAAAATAAATCCTTATGAAAATACAATATTTTGGACATTCCTGTTTTTTGGTGGAATTGGAAAACATAAAAGTGCTGTTTGATCCCTTTATTCAAAACAACCCATTGGCAAAAGAAGCAGGAATTGATCAACAAACGGTACATGCAGATTTTATTTGTATTTCACACGGACATGCCGACCACATTGCTGATGCCTATGAAATCGCTCAGCGTTGCCAGGCAAAAATCATTTGTAGCTGGGAAATTCATGAATGGTTTCAAAAACAAGGGATTCAGAATACGCACCCGATGAACACAGGTGGCAAATGGAATTTTGGCGAATTTACCCTGCACTGCACAGTTGCCCACCATTCCTCCGGACTACCAGATGGCAGCTATGGCGGTAATCCTATGGGTTTTATCCTTTGCTCTACCAAAGGCAATTTTTACTATGCCGGAGATACGGCACTGACAATGGATATGAAGCTTATTCCCATGATTTATCCAAAAATTGATTTTGCCTTACTTCCCATAGGAGACAATTTTACCATGAATTATGATCACGCCGTGATTGCCAGTGATTTTATTCAATGCAATACGATAATTGGTTTACACTTTGATACCTTTGGATTTATTCTCATCGATCATGAAAAAGCAAAAGAGGCTTTCACGCAGAAAGGAAAGAATTTATTCCTGCCTAAGGCTGGAATGATATTTAGCATAGGTTGATATGTTACTAGTTGGAGTCACAGGTGGAATCGGTTCAGGAAAATCAACCGTATGTTCATTTTTTGAAGCCTTGGGCATTGCAGTTTATTATGCCGATGATCAGGCAAAATACCTTAGCTCATATGATCCTGTGGTTAAAAAAGAAGTGGAATCTTTATTTGGAAAAGAAATTTACATCGATGGGCAGCTTGACAGAAAAAAAATAGCCTCGCTGATTTTCTCAAATGAGGAATACAGAATTAAACTTAATCAAATTATCCACCCCGCAGTTAAACTTGACTTTGAACTCTGGTTGGATGAAAGGAGAAAAGAAAAAAGAAACTATGTCATAAAAGAAGCTGCCATCCTGATTGAAACAGGCAATTACAAGGACATGGACAAAGTTATTCTGGTCAGAGCTGATATAAATCAAAGAATCGAGTGGTTAGAAAAAAGAAATGGGTGGTCTGTGTCTGAAATTCAAGCTAGGATAAATTCTCAAATGTCTGATGAAGAAAAAATGAAATTTGCTGATTTTATCATCTGGAATAGAGAGAAAAAGCAGGTTCAAGATGAAGTTTTACAAATTCATAAATTATTATCAAGATAATTCGAATTAAATAAAACAAAGAAAGGGAACCTTACGATTCCCTAATTTTTATTTTAGCAAGAAGTAATTAAGCCTAAGCTACAACTTCAACCTCACGAGGTTCTACACTGATAAAGGTTCTGTTCTTCAAACCTTTTTTGTACTCAACAATTCCATCACATAAGGCAAATATGGTAAAATCTTTACCAACACCTACATTTTTTCCAGGATGAAATCTCGTACCTCTTTGGCGAACAATAATATTACCCGCGATGGCCAACTGACCACCGAAAAGTTTTACACCCAATCGTTTACTCTTACTATCGCGGCCGTTATCCGAACTACCTACACCTTTTTTATGTGCCATGGTTTTATCTTTTAAAAATGGAGTAAATTAATTTTAAGAAATTTTGTTCACTTTAATTTTAGTGAAAGATTGTCTGTGGCCATTTTTCTTACGATAGCCTTTCCGACGTTTTTTGTGAAAAACGATAACTTTATCGCCTTTGACATGATTAATAACTGAACACTGCACTTCTGCAGATAATGTAGGCTTGCCTACTTGGTAAGTGTCGTCTTTAGCCAGGAGGAGTACTTTGTTAAAAGTAACTTGATCGCCCTCGTTGGCAGCAAGACGGTGTACAAAGATCTCCTGACCTTCGCTCACCTTGAATTGTTGTCCTTGAATTTCTACGATAGCGTACATCTTACCTAATTAGATGATTGATTAAAAAATAATTATAAACGGATCGGAAAATAAATTTCCAATCGGACTGCAAAGTTAATACAAATAATATTTAAAAGGAAAGTTTTTTGATTGGAATTGTTCAATTATTTTAAATTTCATCGCTTTGAGTGAAAAATAAGACAAATCCACAGTAAATTCGCAGAGTAAAACT
>CAZNNX010000177.1:0-686 GCA_964574485.1 uncultured Saprospiraceae bacterium
TATCAAAATTTTCATTCATCCACTCATATGATTCTTTTTCTGAACGAATACCATAACCACCAACGTAAGTATTTCCACCCAAGTATTTTAAATCGGCTTCACCTTCCCATTTGTAAGGACAAATAGTAGTATTGTAACCCATTAATTTAAAAAATGGTTGAGCGGCTTTTTCCTCACCTTGTCTTGGTTCTGAAGTGAAATTAGATAAAATAATTTCATTTCTGTCTTTTAAATGAGGTAAATAAATACCAACATTAGCTACATAAACTTGGTCCTGATAGTTGCCAAAAGAGGGTAATAAGTAAGTTAATGAACCACCAGCAATAAAGTTATACAAATCCATGAATTGTTTGTATGCTTTAGGTTTATTAATTGCTAAATCTTCTTCGGATAGTTCTTGCATCCAAACATTATTTGGATTTTCGGTTGATAATGTAAAGGGAAAATTTAATACATAACTTGGAACCGGTAATTGAGATGGGGTTTCTTTCATAAAATCGCGTCTATAGGTTTTTACTTCGTGTTTCCTATACATATAGTAGGAGTACCTAAAAACAAAGAGGGCCTAGAAAAATCTAGGCTACTTTATTACTTTTTTCTCTATTTTTGCTTTTTTCCAAAGGTTGGGTATTAGTGTAATGAAAACACTTATATAAATTTTCCTCAATCTCTAAATCAAAAGAATC
>CAZNNX010000177.1:729-5111 GCA_964574485.1 uncultured Saprospiraceae bacterium
TGATCTATTTCCCAAAATTCTCCATAATTGTTCCAACTCATTTCTGGAGTAAATTGTTTTTCTAAATAAAGAGTATATTCTTCCATGTTACAACCCAAATACTCTATTGTTCTATTGTTTTTTAAAGTATTATATGTTTTTAAAGCCTCCGATATACGAGCAGAGGTTACATGCTTTATTCTAAAAGAGGGATCTGAATGGTATTTGTTTTTATTCCATTCTCTGTATAATTCTTTTTTAGTATGGTAATGATTATTAGAGTATTGGTTAAAATATTCTTTATTTTGCTCGCGGTAGGTTTTATAATAGTCTGATTCTTTTCTTCCTGAGGAGTGGTAGTAGATTTTACCTGCTTCTTTTTGGCAAAGGATACAGTACCTATGTTTACCATCAGGTTCATTTTTTTTATTCCAAAAGTTATCTAGTGGTTTTTCTATATTACATTTTTTACATTGTTTCATAAGACAGGAATCTTCAGGTCCATTATAAATATGAGAGAGAGCCGCAAAATGCGGCTCTCAATCTCTTACTTTATGAAGTTTTTATGATTAGATGGTGTTCAAGCCACTAACATAAATTTTTCCATAAAACTCTGGGCGCAACATCTTCTTGGCGTAGCGAGTCAAGAGACCTTTACGAGGAGTGAAGGTATCAGGATCGTACACAAGAGGAGTCATGATCAAGGGGATGTAAGGAGCAAATACAGCACCTGTTTCGAGGAACTGGCTGCCTCTGTAACCCATAAGGATCAAGTTTTCAGTCATGTAAGGGTTCTTGTAAACTTTGTAACGACCGTTTACAGCACCAACTTTCTGTACACCGAAAGCATATTCCATTTGATCAGCTTCACCGTTGTTAGTAGAAGCAAATCCAGGGATAGATTCGAGGATAGTAGCGATAGTCGGAGAAGTTACTAAGAAGTTAGCACCACCACGTAAGGTTAACTGGTGAATTTTGTTGCTTACTTTCTGGATCTTAGTACCTAAGGTTTGGAACCACTGACCTTGAGTGTTGTAGTAGTTTGAAGTACCAATAACACCGCTAGTGCTGATAGTTTGGTTAGATACAGCGCTCCAGTATTCAGTAGCAGCAGCAGCATCTTCAATCAACATATCAAGAATTTCGAGGTCAATTTCCATAGAAATGTACTCGCTCATGATGTTGGTTAATTCAGCTTCAGCATCGATGTTCTGGTAAGCAGCTAAGTCTTGAGCAAATTCAGGAGTCCATACAGCTTTCAATTTCTTGGTTTTAGCAGTGATGGGCTGTGATTGCATCTTAACGTTGATCTCAGGGATAACGATTTGAGTAGCAGAAGCAGCGTTAGGTACTGAGAAAGCACCATCGGCTTCGAAATCACCACGACCTGATTGGTTACCACCAACAGCAGAAGCTTGGTTGTTACCTGAGGTTACGTTGATACCATCTTGAGAGGTTGACTTCTGATAGAAAACAGTAACGTTAGCAGCAGGAGCACCTGAGAAGGCAGTAGTTGAACCAGTGTAGAAAAAGCTGATAGTACCAGCAGTGTAGTTGTAAGTAGTGAAAGCAGGTAATAAGTTAGTAGCTGAGAAACCACTACCGCTTAATACGAAACCACGAACGGCATCCTGATCGAAGCTAGGTAAGAAAGAAGCAGTAGCAACTGTTACTTTGTAGATACCGTTAGCAAGAACTGAAGCAGAGTAAGTAGAATCGAAGTTCAATTCAGCCCAAGAGGCAGTAACTACTGAACCTGTACCAGCAAGTAATACTGGAGTAGTTCCACCAGCAGAAGAACCAGATACCCATACAGAAGCTGAGAATTGGTTAGTAGAGTAAGTGAAACGACCAGCACCATAAAGACCACCGGTAGTGTCTTGAGTTTCGAAGGGGAACTGAGAAGCAGTATCTCTAGTACCATAAAGTGACTGACCAGCAGTGTAAGGAGTCTTAGAGTTACCATATTGGAAATCCAAGAAGAACACGAGGCCTGAAGGCATGTTCATAGGTTGAACTGAAACAAATTCTTTAGCAACGATGGTTCCGAATACCTTACGAACCAAAGGTAAAGCAATACCAGCCCAGTTTTCACCCTGTCCACCTGAAGTGAATGAAGAGTTAGAAGCAATGGTGTTAACTTCAGTTACTAATTGTTTTGCTTGGTTTTCAAGGAGGATTGACATGTTGTTTTTGTCAGTCTCACCTAAACCTTCTAAAAGACCAGTTCTGGTCCATTTGCCAGCTAATTTAGCGGCGTCGCTTTGCAAGCTCTTCCAAGAACCTGCAGCGCTTTCTAAAAGTTGTTGTACGTGTGACATTGTTTTAATTTTTTGTTTTTGTTTGTTGTTAATTGTTTTACTTAATTCCGGCCAATTTCTGCCAACGGGCAAATTGGTCATTTACTTCAAGAATTGGTTTCTTTTCAGCAACACCAGCAGGTTTAGAAGCAGATCCTCTAATTACTGACTCGTTAATGTTAGTTTTCTTTTCAGTGAAACCTTCAGAAAGAGTTTCGTAAACAAGTTTAGCTTCTTTTACGCTAGCGGCTTTGTCGAAAGCAGCCAATACTTTTACTTTTTGACTTTCAGTCAAGTTTTTAGCTTTGAAGATTTTGTTGGTGTAAAGTAGCTTTGCATTGAATAAGTTTACTTCAGCAAGTTCAGATTTGATGGTTTCAATTACAGAATAAGCTTCGTCTAACTTTTTCTTCATTTCTTCCATTTCTTTCTTTTCTTCTTTTTCGGCTTTTTCTTTTTTGGCTTTCTTGATTTCATTCATTAACTCTTCTAAGTTAACATCTTCTTCAGGAGCCATAGCACCTTCTTCACCTTTTTTCTCTTCATCACCTTCATCACCTTCAGCAGCATCACCAGCTTCTAATTCACCAGCAGATACCATGTCGGCGATTACTGATTCGATAAATGATTTTAAATCATCTTCGCTCATGTTTTCGAGATCGATTTCCTCTTCGTCGGAAACTTTTACTTCTTCATCACCTTCTTCTTCAGCAATATTACCATGTTCGGTAGGATTATCGGGGAAGTCAGTTAAGTTGATAGTTTCGGCTTCTTCTAAAGAATCGAGTTCTTTTAAGAGTTCTTCAAGATCAACTTCATCTACTGATTTTTTGTCCATACCTTCTTGGGTTGTGTCCATACCTTCTTCAGTAGTGTCGTACATTTCTTCGAGCTCTTTTTCTTTCATTTCGTCTACTCCTTCGTAAGTTCCCTCCTCTTCCAAATCCATTTCTTCTAACTTTTTAGCTAAAAGTTCCTGCATGTGGGGGCGAAAAGCTTCTTCCAAAGCAGCCTTTGCATTGGCGATGGCTGTTTCCTTAACAGCTTTAGCATCGGCAATGGCTTCTTTTAATAAGTCTCTGTTTGCCATTTTGTTTTTTGTCCTCAAATAATTTTTGTTGGAAGTACGCTTATTGATGACTGACGAAGGTCGAAGCGTAATAGAATATTTTCAATCGATGCGATATAGAGATCGCATATTCTAATATACATATATGGGGATTCTTTAAAGTCGCGAAAATATGAAACCCTCCTTTTTAGGGGAGGGTTGGTCCAAGGATGCTATCCAAGGAGGGGTACTTAAAATATAGGGCAGGTTCCGTTAGCACATAAAATTTCAGTTAACAAGGTATTAACTTTACCATATTGGTATTGTTGAACTTCTTTACCTTCTTTAACTAATGTCATATATGAACCTGGATTGGATGGAGTTGAAACAAAATCCCAACACAATAATTCAAAATCATCTTGTACCTCTAATGTTTCACCAATTTGTTTTAAAGAGCCCATTCCACGAGAGGAAACACCAACGGTTACTCCATTGTCAATAAGGGCTTTTAAGATGTTACCTGAGGTAGTAGGTAAGATTTCTATTTTACCCATTACTTTATCTCCAGTCCACCAAACTTCTCTAATAATGTGGGAAACATTTTTAAGAGAAATAATTGATGATTCAGGGTGGTCTAATTCACCTGTTGAGGTATTGTTTTTAATAGCCTCTTGATACTTATCAATTTCTCTTTCCCATAACTCTTTAGGATAATATCTACCATTACCATTTTTTACCTCAGCTGTAGCTAAAATACCTTCAACTAAAGGATTACCAGAAGGTGCTTTTAAACCCTCATGTAATTGTGTACGAGATACACTGAATGGAATAGTTTCAATTAATACTTGTTTCATATTATTTTAAATCACCGTATCCCGAAGATTTATATTTACCTTTTGGTGCTTTAGGTTCACCACCACCTACTACATCAGTTTTATATCCAATACCTTTAACACCGGCAAAAGCATTAGTGTGGTAATAATTAATATCTTTAGCCATGTTTTTAGCAACAATAGCTTTTAATTCATCTACTGTTTTTTTAGCATTTTTAGGAT
>CAZNNX010000178.1:0-4715 GCA_964574485.1 uncultured Saprospiraceae bacterium
TGATCAAAATCAACAACAACTAAAAAGGCTCACTACAAATGCAGTGAGCCTTTTTTATTAAGTAAAATCTAAATTATTGATTGAACAAGGACTTAGGTGCCTCAGGAGTGGGTGCAGCCTCTGGCTTTACATCTCCAAAGATTTTTAATTGTGTGCTGGTTCCACTGGTTGCATTGGTGGTAAGTGTTACATATTTTGTAAAAGCACCCACTCTTTGCGTGTCATATTTTACTCTGATTTCTCCGCTTTCTCCGGGCATAATTGGTTCTTTGGGATAGGTGGGTACTGTACAACCACAACTTCCCTGCGCATTGCTGATGATTAATGGAGCTTGACCCGGATTTGTGAATTTAAATACTCTAACTCCATCAGCTCCCTTGTCGATAGAACCATAGTTCACCTCTAAAGATTCAAATTTGATGTCTTGCGCCTGAACAAAGGCACTGAAGCTTAAAAAAAGCAATAATGTTGCGAATAAAGATTTCATATAAACTGTTTTTAAAGTAAATAATCAAAAGGATCTAAGACAGAACAAAAATAATATAATTTGTTCATACCTATTCTCTGATTGCTTAAAAATTGTGCCAAAACACATATTTTAAATAAATTTTAACTAACAACAGAGAATTCAACATCAACATCTTTACATAATGTTTAAACTCTGAGCAATTGGCAACTCACAAAAAAAGTATAACTTTGCAGCGTAATTGAATTTTGGTAATTCATCCGACAATCAAAAATGAAACAAAATAAAAGACAATCTGGTTTGGACAGAGAAACAGCTCTTGCAGATTTTAAAATGGCCTGTGTCAGCAGGGAGGCAAGTTTGAGCGGAAGAAAAGAGGTGCTGAGAGGTAAGGCAAAATTTGGCATATTTGGTGATGGTAAGGAAATTGCACAGGTAGCCATGGCACGCGTTTTTCAAAAGGGAGATTTTAGATCTGGTTATTACCGGGATCAAACCTTTATGCTTGCTTCGGGTCTGGCAACAGTAGAGCAACTTTATGCCCAATTGTATGCACATGCAGATGAAAATTATGAACCCTTTTCTGGTGGTAGACAAATGAATGCACATTTTGCCACCCCTTTGATAAATAAAGATGGAGACTGGTTAGATCACACACAAATGAAAAATGTTAGTGCTGATATTTCTCCCACAGCCGGACAAATGGCCAGGGCTTTAGGATTGGCCTTAGCTTCCAAAAAATACAGAGCATCTGCTGATTTGAATCGCAACGGTTTTGAAAAATTTTCTAATGCGGGTAATGAAGTCTCTTTTTGTACAATTGGTGATGCTTCTACCTCGGAGGGAATTTTTTGGGAAACCATCAATGCAGCAGGAGTCATGCAAGTTCCGCTGGCTGTTTTTGTTTGGGACGATGGATATGGAATTTCAGTACCCAATAAATATCAAACCACAAAATCTTCTATTTCTGAGGTACTCAAAGGATTTCAATCCACTGCTGATCAAGCCGGTATTGATATTTACACAGTAAAAGCCTGGGATTATGCTTCATTGATTGAAACTTTTTCAAAGGGAATTGATAAGGTAAGAAAAAATCACAGCCCCTGTCTTTTCCATGTACAGGAATGTACACAACCACAAGGACATTCTACTTCTGGCTCACATGAAAGATATAAGACGGCAGAGAGATTGGAATGGGAAAAAACGCAGGATGGTATTCTTCAGATGAAGCTTTGGTTAATTGATAAAAAATGGGCCACGGCAGAGGAATTGGAAGCCATTCAAGAAACTGCGGCGCAAGAAGTGAAAAAAGCAATCAAAACTGCTTTTCAAGACTTTATGAATCCGATCAAATCCACATGTCAGGAAGCCTTGGTTTTGGTAGAACAATTACTGGGGCAGTCAAATCATAAATCTGAAATAGAAAATGTGAGAAATCAACTTCTGGCTATTCCAGAGCCTTTGTTCAGAGATGTGTTTAAAATGGGCAGACAAATTCTTCATATTTGCAGAAATGAGCAAACGGAAGCAAAAAACAACCTGCAGACTTTTGTTCAGGAGGGAATGCTTTCCTTCAGAAAAAAGTATACACACTCCTTATATTCAGAAACAAAACATGCCGCACTGGCAATTCAGGAGATCAAACCAAAATATTTGGATGAGTCTCCATTGAAAAGCGGATTTGAAATATTGAATGCTTGTTTTGATGCTCACTTGCAAAGTAATCCTGCATTTTTTGCTTTTGGAGAAGATGTCGGAAGGATTGGCGATGTGAATCAAGGCTTTATGGGTATGCAGGAAAAATATGGTATTGAGCGTGTTTTTGATGTAGGTATCAGAGAGTGGTCTATTATTGGTCAGGCCATAGGAATGTCGATGAGAGGACTTAGACCTTTGGCTGAAATTCAGTATCTCGATTATCTTATTTATGCCATTTCTGCCCTCTCAGATGACTTAGCTACAGTAAGGTACAGATCCAACGGAAAACAAAAGGCACCTGCAATTATCAGAACCAGAGGTCATAGATTGGAGGGTATTTGGCACTCCGGATCACAGTTGGGATTATTGTTGAGCAGTTTAAGAGGCATCTGTGTTCTGGTACCACGCGATATGACAAGGGCAGTGGGTTTTTACAATACCATGTTACAGGCAGACGACCCCTGTGTAGTTGTTGAATGTTTGAACGGATATCGATTGAAAGAACGATTGCCGGAAAATATTAATGAATTTACTGTGCCTGTTGGTGTACCGGAAATCTTGCACGATGGGACGGACATTAGTCTGGTAACTTACGGATCCTGCGTTCGTGTAGCGCAGGAAGCCATGCTCCAACTTACTGAAATGGGTATTTCCGTTGAGTTGATAGATGTACAATCACTTTTACCTTTCGATATTCACCATCAAATTGTTGAATCAGTTAAAAAAACCAATCGATTGGTTGTATTTGACGAAGATGTTAGTGGTGCTGCCAGTGCATTCATATTGGATAAAATTCTGGTGGAACAGGGTGCCTATCAGTATCTTGATTCTGCCCCCCTTACTGTGCATGCTGCTGATGTACGTCCCGCCTACGGGTCTGATGCCGATTATTTCATCAAACCTTCTGCTGAGGATCTCATAGAAAAAATAAGTAATTTGATGCATGAGCAAAATCCCCATTTTTACAAGCCTTTAAAAGAAATGTAATGACAGAAATAAAATTTGGAACCGATGGTTGGAGAGCCATCATTGCTAAAGAATATACTACAGAGAATCTGATAAGAATCTCAGATGCTACGGCACGTTTTGTTAAAAAAAGAGGAGGAGAATCCGTAGTGATAGGACATGATTGTCGTTTTGGTGGTCCCATGTTCGCAGAATTGTGCACGCAGGTTATGGCGGCCCACGGACTTAGAGTTTATTTGGCCTCAGGTTTTGTATCAACTCCTATGGTATCTTTGGGTGTGGTAGAATACAAATCATATCTGGGTGTGGTTATAACAGCTAGCCACAATCCGCCTGAATATAATGGGTTTAAATTAAAATCCTCTTATGGTGGTCCATCTATCCCGGCAGATATTGCAGAGGTGGAGTCAATGATTCCGGATTTTATACCAGAAATAAAACTAAAGAGTTTACAAGAGCTGGAAAAGGAGGGATCCCTGATTTATGTTGATCTGGAGAAAAATTATTTACAAGCCTGTAGAAAAGCCTTTGATTTGGAGAGAATCAATTCCTCCTTTATCAGATTAGGTTATGATGCCATGTATGGTGCAGGACAAAGGGTGATTCGTCAATTATTAAGTCAGGTGGAAGAAATTCATTGTGATCACAATCCTGGTTTTCATGGTCAGGCTCCGGAGCCTATTCATAGAAATTTGAAGACTTTATCTCAGATGATTGCTCAAAATGAGCATTTAAATTGTGGATTGGCAAATGATGGAGATGCAGATAGAATCGGAATGTATGATGAGGATGGAAAATTTGTTGATTCTCACCATATTTTACTATTACTAATCCATTATTTGTCTAAATACAAGCAAATGTCAGGTAAGGTTGTAGTCACATTTTCAGTTACAGATAAAGTAAAAAAACTTTGCGAGTTATATCAGTTGCCATACGAAGTGAAAAAGATTGGTTTTAAATACATTGCTGAAGTAATGATGAATGAAACCGTACTGGTAGGAGGTGAAGAATCAGGGGGTATTGCCGCAGCGGGACATATACCTGAAAGAGATGGCATTTGGATGGGATTAATTTTACTTGAATTTATGGCAGTCACGGGAAAAACCTTGAAAGCTCTGATTCAGGAAATTTATGATATTGTTGGATCTTTTGATTTTGACAGGGACGATTACCATTTGGATAATGAACTTAAAAATGCTATCGTTGACAGATGTAAATCCAATTTTTATACCCAATTGGGTAACAAAAATATAGTGAGAATGGAGGATTTGGACGGGTATAAGTTTTACGTAGATGAAAATACCTGGGTGATGGTTCGTGCTTCAGGAACAGAGCCGGTGCTTCGGATTTATGCGCAGGCTCCCACAGCTGAGGAGGTTCGAAAAGTTTTAGATGATGCAAAAATTACTTTTATCAACAATCAATAACAGAATATGAAATTTGATGTCACAATTATTGGATCTGGACCTGGTGGCTATGTTGCTGCAATCCGATGCGCTCAATTAGGTTTGAAAACAGCTATCGTAGAAAAATATAACACCTTGGGAGGTACTTGCTTGAATGTAGGCTGTATTCCTTCTAAAGC
>CAZNNX010000178.1:4725-5097 GCA_964574485.1 uncultured Saprospiraceae bacterium
CTTCTCTATTCATCTGAGCATTATCACCAGGCTAAACATAAATTCAAAGACCATGGTATATCACTTGAAAGTCTACAGGTAGATATGTCACAAATGATTGCCAGAAAAAATGAAGTGGTTGATCAGACCTGTAAAGGTGTTAAGTTTTTGATGGATAAGAACAAAATAACTGTCTTTCAGGGAATGGGCTCTTTTCTTAGCAAAAATAGAATCAAAATAACTTCTTCTGAACAAACACAGGAAATAGAAACAGAAAAGGTGATCATCGCTACTGGATCCAAACCTGTAACACCTGCCAGTTTTAATTATGACAAGACAAGAATAATAACATCAACGGAAGCCTTACAATTAAAAGAGGTTCCGGGTTCAATG
>CAZNNX010000179.1:0-5023 GCA_964574485.1 uncultured Saprospiraceae bacterium
AGATTAATAGAAATACAATAAATAAAATTTAAATGTGGCTGCACGCCCCACACCACTCCCAAAAACAACAAACCCTTGTAGATTAAAATCTTACAAGGGTTTTCTTTTTAGGGTGCACAGAAAAGTGCACAGTTTTTTGTGATTACTTGAAATCTTCATGTTTGACTTATCCATGTTATAAGATAAGTGTGGAAAGCCGAAGTAAATTTTTACACTATCTAGTTATTTTATGGTTTTCATCAATCTATGATGTGGCTCTGGTCAAATCTATAAGATCGCTGTAAGATTTGTCGATCAACTGTGATTTATGTAATTCAAAGTAATTGAAATAGTGGTCACATTGTTCTTTCAGTTGCTTAATACTGAACTCACCATTGTTGTCGATGGCTTCCACTTCAATGAATGTTCCGAGGCCTTCTACCATATCGAAATGAAATTTTACATTTTCAATAAAATATATTTTACGTTTTTTTTCGACTATTCTTTTAACCCCCAATTGTCTTATCAAAATATTCTTTAATGCTACATTTGGTTCGTGTTGATATAAAATAATATCTGATTGTTTTGATCCGTTTGTATTTTCCCTATCATAATTGATAAGGGAATTCTCAATATTTCCTTCTCTGAGTTTTAGTCGCCCTTTTGTAGTATTAAAATAAGTGTCTATTTGGTGATCGATACCTTTGAAAACAGGATTCAATGTCAACAATTTATTTTCATAAAACTCCAAACCATCAACCTTGGCCTTGAATTCAATGTTTATGATGTTCATTATATTTCAGTGTATTTTTTAGGGTGTACGGAAAAGGTACTCGGTTTTATTTGAATAATTTACCGCTTTAGGACTTTGAATGCCATGTTACGACCATGGCCTTGCATGATGGCCAGATTGATCCAGGACAATGCAAATTTTTCTAATAGTTCAACTTTATCAGATTTGCCAAAATCGATGCAAGAGCCAAAACCGGCATCCAAAGCAAGTTGTGTTGCAACAGTTTTAGCTTTTTCACTGTCACCGGCCATGAACATATCAATTGCCACTCCGTTATAGTTTGGGTTTAACATGTTCTCAAATCCAGTTGTATTGAAACATTTTACCACTTCTGCGTCCGTTCTATCAGCCAAACAATGATAAACAGTTTTATAGGGATCAGGAGATTGACGAACTGAATTGGTAGCATCAATGGTTACTTTACCTGTAACCTGGCCCAATTTTGCAACAATATCAAAAATAACTGTTGGCGGAGTAGCAATCAATACCACATCCGACTTGGCAACAGCTTCATTAATAGATGATACAGACGTGTTCTTGTTTTTCAATAATTCAATGCCTTTGAATTGCTCAGTATTATTTACTCCGAGATGGATGTGATGGCCTTTTGAAGCCCAACTGGTAGCAAGCGCACCACCCACATTTCCTGTTCCAATAATTGCAATGTTCATATAATGAATTTATTTATGAAACTTATCCGGTATGAAATACCAAATGGGAATTCCAATGAATATCAAATAAGAAATATAGACAGATAAAAAGGCCAATGGGATTGATAGTGCGTAAAGAGATACAGAAATGATATTGCTTGTTTGTATCATTTTATTATAAGCAATCATCTTTAATTTCACTTCGATATGTCTTCGCATCAAGAAAAATGCAAAGGCATTCAAAAACATGATAAATCCATAAAACATGACTGCTTCTTTCAAAAGAATATGTTCTGCCAAGAATGCGGTTGGGAGTGGGATCAACGACATCACAAAAAGCAGAAATGCGTTATACCACACCAACGATGAAGTAGAGTGAGGTATTTTATCAAAAAGAGAATGATGATTGATCCATAATATTGCAACTACAATAAAACTCAGAAGATAGGCCAATAGCTTAGGTACTAATGAATGAAGTATAGTCCATATATCCTGATCACTGAAAGTTTCTGGTAATTCTGGAATTTTTAGTTCCAGTACCATAATTGTGATAATGATAGCGATCACCCCGTCACTGAAGGCTTCAATTCTATTTTTATTCATGCTAATATTCATAACGAAGAAATATTCCTGAATTAGCCGTTTTTTTATAATTACTTCTACCAATTTCGGAAAAGTCAGCAGCAAGTCCAAATTGAAATTCCTTAATCTTTAACCCTAACCGCATTCTTTGTGTGAAAGCATAATTTTTCTGACTTGTTGATGAAATTGTATTTAGAAGTTCTAACTGACTAAATAGATTTATTTTCTCTGTTAACTTCGGTGTATATCTTCCCAGGAAGAATACATCAATGCTGGGTTGATTTTTAATTTCACTTACCGCCCATGTAAAGATGATTAGTTCTTTTCTGATTCTTGCAAACTGAATCCCGGTTTTAGTGTAAAGGCCAGAGCTGAATATTTGTCCGACAACCACTGGGGCAAATCCGCGTAATTTGTCATTGTTGTATGAAATGGCTTCCGTAAAACCAAACTGTGGGAGATTGGTCGTCGATGTCATTTTGTAATCAATGCTGCTCCTGTTTCTATTGAAAAATAAAAACCTTGAATTGGTCTGATTTTTATTTTTGAAATATTTGAAAAACATCACATCAATTGTAGCTTTTTTATTTCCGGCAAAAGCTTCAACAGGAATTTGTGAAAAAGCCATGCCTCTCAAAAGAAGCATGGCCAATAAAACCGCTAACATTTTCGCAATAAAATGCACTATTTATTCAATGATTTTATTAATAATTCTGCTGCTGCTGCACCGGAATTTTGTTGCTGACCCGTAATAAGATTTCCATCTTGGATGGCATAGGAGCTAAATGGAGCAGCTACTTTGAAAGTAGTGCCACTAATTTTTTTTGCTTCATCCTCGATTCTATAGGGTTGAATCTTCATACCAACAGCCTTATCTGCAAAATCTTCCTCTGAGTTGGCAAATCCTGTCCACGTTTTGCCCTTTACCAATAAGTCACCATTCGATTTTTTGGCCTCCAGCAAAAGTGTAACGGAATGACAAACAGCGGCGCTTGGTTTACCTGATTCATAGAATAAAGCAAATAGTTTTTCAAGCTCCTTATTCCCCTTGAATGTATACATGGGTCCTTGTCCGCCTACCAGAAAAATGGCATCGTAATTCGCTGAATTGATATCACTCAATTTTTTTGTATTAGCCAACATTTCGTTGAACCATTTTTGTTGCATGTACCCAAGAGTAATAACATCGTGAGCAGCATATCCGCTTGCGTCCGTCGGATTGGAGTATCCATCCATTTCTAATTTTCCACCCTGCGTGGAGACAAGTTCAACTTCATAGCCAGCTTCCTGAAACACACGCAGTGGGTGGGTCAGTTCTGCTGCCCAGAACCCGATGGGCCAACCCGTTTGTTTACTAGTTGCAGGTGAACTTGCCACCATTAATATTTTTCCTTTGGTGGGGGAGCCATGAAAATGTACGTAACTGTTTAGTTCTTTGATCATTGTATTTGATTTTTTGTTTTGTCCCATTGCACCAGTTATAAGAAATAATACGAGTGAAATGGCAAGAAGTGATTTGTACATAGTTGAATGTTTATTTTGCAAAACTTATAACTATATATACTTTTACCAACTGTATAACCGAAGAGTACGATACATACTTTTTGGAAAGTATTAGTAAAATCATAGCTTACAGCTTATGCCTGACTTTATCTACAAGGGGAAAGTTTATTACAATCCTGTTCAGCTCGTGATGGAGCAGATTGGTGGAACCTGGAAGGCTCCGATCTTGTGGAGGCTCAAAGACAATACCATGCGATATGGTGAATTGCGAAAGGACATTCCTCATATTTCTGATAAAATGCTAACAACTCAACTGAGGGAACTGGAAGAGGATGGTTATATCAAAAGAAAAGTATATGCAGTAGTGCCTCCTAAAACGGAATATTCACTTACCCCCAAAGGGAAAGATGTAATGAAGCTCATTACAACCATTCGCAACTATGGTCTGAAAATCATAGAGCAACAGAAAAATTAGAAATTAAAAACAGTGCACAGAAAGTGCACAGAAAAGTGCGCAGTTTTTTCAGTTTTTACAGCGTTTATATCAACATATATTCATTTTGATCAATGCTAAAGTGGGTGAAAATCAAAAAGTTAAAAGATTTGCTATAAACGGGATTTTGAAAAGGCTGCACGCCCCACACCACCCCCAAAAATAACAAACCCTTGTAGATCAAAATCTTACAAGGGTTTTTTATTTAGGGTGCACAGGAAGGTGCATAGTTTTTTTGGCTGAAAATATCTCGGCTTAACTAGTTGTTTATTTTACGTCCTCCATTTCACGATGTATAAAATTGGAGGTACGATGTTTGATTAACCATTTACCATCAATTTTTACAAAGGAGTCCTTGTACATAACATATAAAGTTGTTTTTGTCTCTTTATCACCTTGCTTTCCTATAAGTATAACCTGACAATAACTTACAGTCTCAGCTTTTGCTTCTTCTAGCTGAATTGTTTGCTGACCATTTTGGTGATACACTGTATGAAAATTTGATAAAAATCTAGAAAACGCCTGCTTCATTTGTTCTCTACCTTTTAATACAATTGGCGGTTGACCTTTAGATATCGTTTCTATAATTCCATCTTCTGTAAAAAGCATTACCTGTTTATCTAATTCTTTTGTATCTGCGAGGTTTGAAAATTCATCCACAACTGCTTTTATTGCGATTCTATCTTCAATCGCGATCAATCGATTTTCTATACTTTGGTTATTCATTTTTTGTGCATTTGTAGTAAGGCATAATAGGCAAGATGTGACTATAAACGAAAGAGTTGATAATATTTTCATTTCAAAATTTTATGAAACCAGATAAAAAAATTGAACTTCATTTTTGATTAACTGATTGAGAGAGGTTAAGTCCTCGACCCTACAACATTCACTTTAGAAAAATCTTCATTCAGTTTTTGTAGTTCGTCTTTACTGAACTTGATATTTGCTGACCAAAGATTTTCATGTAGGTGGGCGGTTTTTGTAGTACCTGGTATCGGTACAATCCATGGCTTTTGTTCCATC
>CAZNNX010000180.1:0-4969 GCA_964574485.1 uncultured Saprospiraceae bacterium
CTTGAATAGGATTGGTAGAGGTTTTGAAAAAGGAATGCACCTGAGCACCATAGTCAGAGCCTTCTATGATTCCCTCCATATTGGTTAGAGCAGAACGTATAATCGATTGTTGGGAATTATCATCACCACCACCTAAATGAACTACATTTTTCATCCATCCTCTGTCAGCCAATGTTTGAGGTGCATTTCTCTGCGCCTCAGTATCTCTTATTTTTTGGAGGTAAGTTAGCACCTGATCCCCAGTATAGGCAGCCAGCCTGCCAATAGGTAAAGCAGGAACATCAGATCCTAATGGAGCTACCATCAAATTGTCGGAGGGTGGAGACCCAAATGCAGGAATTAAATTATCGTAGGTATTGAAATTTCTCACGGCAGTATAAAGCCTTCCCTTGCCAATAAGAAAAAGATATTGAGGATTCGACCAGTTAGCCTTTACATATTGTGCAAAATTTTTAATGGCGACAGGATGTTTCTCTATTCCATAACCAAATTGATTGGCAATTTCAGAGATTTCGATTGTGATAGGATTAAATCCAGTTGACGCCCTGTAACTGGCATATTCTGTAATTGGATTCAAACCACTACTACTGGTAGTTAGATTTTTATGATAGAGAATGATATAATTGGCAGAAGCATTTGCACTAGGATTTATGAAATTTATGGTTTCTAGCTGTGCTACCTGGTTTGTTGTGTTGGGAGCAGAGAAATTTACCAATACCAAATCTCTGGTTTGAGTGGAGGCAGGTAAATCAAATAAAACGCGTAAGCCATCCCAGAAACATTTTACCCTTCTACCAGTAGTTAGGTCATACAGGTAAATATTTTGAGAAAATCCGTTGGTTCCATTAAAATTACTTACTTCAATATATTTCCTGTTTCCAGGGCCAATCTGAAAGGAAAAAACAGAATTTCCTCCAAAATTAAAATTTCGGGGATATATAATTTCAGCAAAACTAACCGAATTTTTATCATTGCCACCACCGTTGGAAAGTACACGTAGCGTTGTATTATTGGAAATCTGATTCAAAGGTATTGTAAAGGAATGGGTCATCACAGAATCGCCTCCAAAATTGAGGCTGTATAAACTGGGATTGGTTCCAATACGAATATCTACGCCATGAGCAATGTCACCCACAGCATAAGATCTTACTCTTGCTGTTGCAACTGGTCCGGTACTGTTCAGCTGATCTGTAGTCAGAGAAAGATTTATACTACTGGATCTATTGCTTCCATAACCTTCTCCATATTCAAAACTAGGTTTGTTTAAAATGACTCCTGTTATTGAATAATCTTTGCCTTTTTGCCAGTTTTGAGACTGTATATTTTCAGATTTGTGCAGGTAGAAGGCCTCTTTCGTAGGTAAATTGGATAAATTATTATTTGCATTTTGAAACTGAAAGGATGGTGTTACCACAGAACTGGTTAAAAAATAAGCGGCTGTATCAGTAATTGCACTATATAAAGGATTAAAATGCTGTGCTGCAACATTATACAAGTTTTCGTCAAGTGCACCATTGTTTTTTTTACCATAAAATTCAACATAATCAATGGCACCATTATTTAAATGCACATACACAGGTACTTGTTGACCCATGTGATACAATTGAAAATGTGATGGGTTGGCAGCCAATAAATTAATTCCTGCATTGGTCAATGTTGTGCTGCTGATTCTGTAAAAACCATCCTGAGCTACTTTAATTTTGTAGTATGTCTGATTGTAATTAATCCATTCATTGCCAAATAATCCATTGTGCATTTGGGCTTTCAGTTGAATGAAAGTTATAAGCAGGTAAATCGATAGGAAAATTCTCAACTTCATATGTACTTTATTGAGGATTTTGAGATGCTTTTTTTATGGCTTGTTTGATATAATCATAACTTATATCAACAGAAAGGGACACAAGGTGAGAGGGTAAAACTCCGGAACTACCACCCAGGTTTGTTAAAGCATAATCTATTCTGAATGCATAAATCTTGAATCCAACGCCAAATCCAGGTTGAAAGGACCAACTTTTCTGGTCATCCAAACTGCTAATTTGTTGAAAGTTATTGATTCCTGCCCTTAGAAATAAAAATTGATTGTAATCGAGTTCAAGACCAAATGCAGGATCTAAACTGATAGGATTGGCACTTACCAAAGTATTTCTTTGTCCGTCTGTTGTCATAATAAGGTCTGCCTCGGTTAAGATACCGATTGATTTTCTTTTCTTTACATTACCCAAGCTGTCAGTCTGATCTTTTTTGCCGAGTAAAAATCTGTGGTTAAAGGCAGCTCCTAAAATGATTTGAGGTTTGGTAATCTCATAAGAATTGATTGGAATTTCATTGCCGGTTAGACCCAGTACATTTCTTGCGTTTTCATCAAAATTAAATCTCCATGCATTAAAAGTAGTACTGATATCTTTTAGCATTAGTCCTACCATTAATTTTTTCTTGTATTGGTACTGAAGTCCAATGTCGGCTCCGAATCCCCAAGACTGAGCAAAACTTCCAATTTGTCTGTAAACCACTTTGGGTGTCACTCCGATTGACAAGCCAATTTTTTCAAAAGAATAAGCATAATGTAAAAGGAAGGCATAATCAGCTGCAGAAAATTCGGTAATGTTATTGTAATTGATGCTTCCATCTGAGTCATACAAGCTCAAGGTATTGGGGATGCCATCAACACCAAATCGAATAAAACTAAATCCAAGTCGCATCGGTTTTCCTTTTATGGGCATACCAAAACCGGCATAATCATATTTTCCAATACCTCCAAACCATTCCGCATGCATGGCACTAACCTGAAGATCTGATTCAATACCTGTAAGTCCGGCAGGGTTCCAAAATCCGGATTGTGCATCACCTATATGAGCCACCATAGCACCACCCATTGACTGCGCCCTGGCTCCCAAGCCTATGGACAAAAATTCATTCGAGTATTTTTGGCCAAAACTTTCAATAGGAGTGAGCTGGGTCAATAAAAAAAATAGCGCAAAATAGCTAAGCAGGGTATGTTTGTGCAGATGCATAAAATTTACTTAAGTTCTCTAACAAATGTATCAAAAAAAAATCAAAGAGAAGTTCTTAGATGAAAGGAATTAAAGAATAGAAATTAAAAATAAATATTATTGTGATCATTGTTTATTTTTGCATTTCAAGGAATTATCCCAAAACCTAAAACGCAAAAGAAATTTCTTTTGTTTTCAATAAATAAGATGAAAAATTTTGAAGAATTAAGACATATCTACCAGGAGTATGCAAGTAAAAATGGGTTTCAGCAATACAGTCCTTCTCAATTGTACGAGCCATTAGATTATATTTTGTCACTGGGAGGTAAGCAAATGAGGCCACTTCTTTTATTGCTTTCTTATCAGTTATTTGACAAAAAAACTTTCGAAGAAGCTCTGCCTTTAGCTTATGCAATTGAATTGTTTCATAATTTTTCCTTAATTCATGATGACATCATGGATGATGCAAATCTCAGAAGAGGACAGCCTGTTGTTCATGTAAAATATGGCA
The DNA here is from genome assembly GCA_964574485.1 of uncultured Saprospiraceae bacterium. Taxonomy (GTDB): domain Bacteria; phylum Bacteroidota; class Bacteroidia; order Chitinophagales; family Saprospiraceae; genus Saprospira. The sequence continues at coordinate 3,502 of CAZNNX010000180.1, forward strand.
CTAACACAGCTATTCTTTCTGGAGATGTCATGTTGGTTTATGCCTATCAATATTTGACAAAATCTGGCTCTGCTCATCTTAATCAGTTGATTGATGTTTTTAATCAAACCGCCATTGGTGTTTGTGAAGGGCAGCAAATGGATATGAATTTTGAGAGTCAGGATCAGGTTAGTATTGACGAATATATCAAAATGATTGAGTTGAAAACTTCCGTGCTACTGGAGGCTGCCATGAAAATGGGTGCAATTTTAGCAGATACTGATGCTCAAAATGTCTATCATCTCGGAGAATTTGGAAAATCCATGGGACTTGCTTTTCAAATGTATGACGATTATCTGGATAGTTTTGGTGATCCTGAGCTATTTGGTAAGAAAGTGGGTGGAGATATTATACAGAATAAAAAAACTTTTCTGTATCTGAAATCCTTGGAATTAGCCCCAACTGAAATTAAAAATGAATTATTGAATTTGTATGCAAATCATTCTGCAGATAATCTTGATAACAAAGTAGCACGTGTAAAACAAATTTTTCTCTCTTTACAGGCCGATCAATATCTGATGCAGGAAATTAAAAAATGGGAAGCAAACTGTATCTCACACTTAGAGGCACTCAAAGTAAGTGAAGGGGCAAAACAGTTCCTCAAAGAATTTTTGATACAGATCATGCAAAGAAAATTTTAAAATATGCACAGATTTGGATTTCTCATCCTTTTTTATTTTGTACTATTTAAAACTGCTTTCGCGAATTCATTAAACAATGAAAGTCCTGAGCAACTAAGAAATTATATAAAAAAATATTACTTAATTGCCATTGCAGAGATGGATAGAACTGGTATTCCAGCCAGTATAAAAATGGCACAGGCAATTCTTGAATCAAGATTTGGTCAGTCTGACCTGGCTCGGTTGGGGCATAATCATTTCGGAATAAAATGTGGTGCCTACTGGGGTGGAAAAAAGTTTTTTGCTTGGGATGATGAATCTAAAAAATCTTGCTTTCGTGTTTTTGAAAAAGATGAAGATTCTTTTATCGCACATTCCAATTTAATTGCTCAATCGAAATCAGAATCCAGATATTCCTTTTTATTTCAGTATTGCAAGGAAGATTATAAATCCTGGGCAAAAGGTTTACAAAAGGCAGGGTACGCCTCTGCTGAGAATTATGCGCAACAGCTCATTCATCTTATTGAAAAATATCAACTATTTCACCTGGATTATCTTAGTCTGGAAAGACCAGAAAAACCTGAGATCGTTTTTGATACCAGCAGTGTAGAGGATTTTACCCTAAAATTGCCTCCTGTAGTTATAGATACTACACTTTCTTTGGCACAAATACATCATGATTTTATTCCTTTTAGTTTGTCTGATTCTCTTAAAAAGCAATTAAAAACCAAGGTTAAAATAGTCAATAAATTAAAAGCCATTGTCTGGCGAAATTCAGACAACCTCGAAAAAATTTCTGCCAAGTATAA
>CAZNNX010000181.1:0-3250 GCA_964574485.1 uncultured Saprospiraceae bacterium
ATCTACAAGCGGGCAACGATCAACGGGCAGTCTGTGTGGACTGCTGATGGCGTGAACGCAGGCCCGGCCTATCTCGATACCATCGGTGTCATCGCGTGACTGAAATAGCCTTTGGGCCATTCGAGCCAGATATCGCTTCAGTTGGAACGCCGAAAAGCAGCTACGTGAACAATGTTGTCCCCCGAGCCGATGGCTGGGGGCCGATGCAAGCTGTATCCGAGTTCACGTCTGCAATGACTGGCTATTGCCGTGGAACGACCGGCGCGGTGCAGTTGGATAATTCCACGGCCATTTTCGGCGGGAACGATAGCGCGCTGTTCAAAGTGGACCCTACGGCCAGAACGTGGAGCGACGTTTCCAAGGTTGGCGGCTACGCCGTTTCGACAAAGGAACTTTGGGACTTTGCGCAGTTCGGCAACGGCGTGGTTGCGGTTACGAACAACAATAACCCGCAGATTTACACAATGGGGTCTTCTTCGCTGTTCGATGACCTCGCTGGCTCGCCCCCACAGGCCCGCCGTGTTTCGACGGTTGGAGATTTCCTTGTTCTCTCCGGTCTGACAAACAACCCAAACCGCATCCAATGGTCGGCCATCAATGACCCGACGACATGGACGCCGGGTTCTAGTCAGGCCGACTATAACGACTTCCCCGATGGGGGATATGTGCAAGGCGTTGCGGGCGGTGAGATTGGGCTAGTGTTTCAGGATCGCGCTATCAGGCGCATGATCTATGTCGGCCCTCCGCTGATATTCCAGTTTCAGCGCATTAGCGAGGATCGCGGCGTCCTGATGCGCTATTCCATCTGCAAATCAGGTGGCCTGACGTTCTTCCTATCGAATGATGGCTTCTACATGATCGACCGTGGGGGCAGCATGACCCCCATTGGAGCCAAGCGGGTGGATAGAACCATTCTCGCCACTGCTGACCTGACCGACCCACGGTATATGCAGGCTGTAGCCGATCCTGTGACGAAGCGCGTTCACTGGTTCTACAAGTCTGCGGCTTCTGCCAACGTCAATGTTCTCGACAAGGAACTGATTTACGATTGGTCGTTGGACCGTTGGTCGCAAGCGGATGCAAATATCTCCTGCGCAACGAGCGTCATTCCGCTTTCGACCACGCTGGAAAGCCTCGACGCCATCGCCAACCTCGACGCGCTGCCTTATTCGCTGGACGCTTACACCAGCACCTATGCGTCTTCTCTCGCCATCATGACCTCAGGCAACCGGATGGGCTTCAGGACGGGCGATAACGTGGAAGCCACGCTGGACACGCCGGAAAGCATGATTGGCAACGGTGTGCGGACAAAGCTCAGGGAAGTGCAGCCGATTGGCGATGCTGCTGGCGGGCTGTTTTCCGTCCGCCGCCGTGACCGGCTTGTTGATACGTACATTGAAGGCGTGGAGACGCCTATCGGACAACGCGGATATGCAACGTTCCGATCCAATGCACGGTTCAACACGATACGGGCTCGCGTTCCTTCCGGGGAACTGTGGACTTATATGCGCGCGGTCGAGCTTGATCCGAAACCGGCAGGCCGCAGGTGATTACAGAACCGACCTACGACGACAGGGACGGAACCCGTCTCGTTACCGCTGTTCTGCAATTGATCCGGGGCCGGTCGAACGCTGTTGGAAGCGTGACGCTCACAGCGGGCGCAACCTCGACAACGGTCGATTTCGTGAACTGCTCGCAGGACAGCCAAGTGTTTCTCAGCCCCCGCACGGCCAATGCGGCGGCTGCTCTGGCGACCACATACATCTCCTCGGTAGGCAACAAGAGCTTCACGATTGCTCATGCAAACGCAGCCTCGACAGACAGAACATTCGGCTTTGCCGCCCTCGGATGAGGCGCGGGTTTTCTGGGTTCAGCCTGAGCATGTCGCGCAGTTCTGGCATTTGGGCGAGTACTTCATTCGGCAGGCTTGCAAGCGCGGGCCGGGGCACTTGAACCCGAGCAATCTGCGCCAGTCGTGCGAGGCGGGACATTCGCAATATTTCGTGGCGATCTATCACGGCGAGTGTGTTGCCTCTGCGGTGACGAGCGTCACGATTGACTGGCCGTCAGGTCACAAGGTTCTCGAATGGACCGCGCTCGGCGGCAAGGACCATGACAACTGGTTCTGCCTTGAAGGAATCGTAATCGAAGCGGCAAAGCAACACGGCTGCATGACAATGCGTTCCTACTCCCGCATGGGAATGAAAAGGCTCCTTGAACCGATAGGCTACAAGCCTGTCGGCGTCATCCTCGAAAAGGAAATCCAGTAGATGGGCGGCGGCGGAAGTCAGCAATCCTCGCAGATGCAGTTCCAGTCCCGCGACCCGTGGGCACCGGCTGTACCAGCACTCAATACGGCTCTTTCGGGCGCGCTCGACGCCTATCGCAACACGTACAACGGCCCCCAAGTCGCGGGCATGGACCCGAACGTTACGGCGGGTCAGAACCAGATTCTCGCCAATTCGCAGAACGGCCTTGTCTCTGGCGGCGCGACGGATGCGCTGCGCTCGCTCGGCAGCATCTTCGGCAATGGCGGTTTTAACCCGTACATGCAGCAGGGCGCTGACAGCCTGCGAACCGGCATGGGTGGATTGGATAGCGTCTCGCAGAACCTCAATCCGTATGCGTCAGGGCAGTATCTGAAACAGGGCGGCAATCCCTATCTCGACGCCACGATTGGCAGCGCGATGAAGGACGCCGCGAATGGCGTCAATGCGCAGTTCTCGTCTGCCGGTCGATATGGGTCCGGCGCGAATGCGGATGCGCTGGCCTCGCGCCTCGGGTCGATTTCGACCAACGCGCGTATGCAGGATTACAACCAGCAACAGGCCAACCAGTTGCAGGCCAACAACATGTTGCAGCAGTTGGCGGGGCTTCGTGGCTCGCTTGGTTCTTCGCTGGCGGGCATCGGACAGCAGGGCGTTAACAATCTCGCGGGCGCTGGCGGGGCGCTTAGTTCCCTAGACGGCGCACGTAATCAGGAGGCGCAAGATGCAATCGGCATTGGTTCGAGCCGCATGGACTATCAGCAGCGTCTCATTGATGCGCTGAACCAAGCGCCTTGGGCGAAGGTTGGAAATCTGGCGCAAATTGCTGGAGGGATTGGCGGACTAGGTGGGACGACCACCGGATACACCCAAGGCCAACAGAGCACGTCTGGCGGCGGCCTTGGATCTATCCTCGGTGGCGGCCTCGCCGGTCTCGGCACGTTCGGGAATCTTTTCGGCAAGGCTGGTGCGTTCGGTTCTGG
>CAZNNX010000181.1:3350-4918 GCA_964574485.1 uncultured Saprospiraceae bacterium
TCTGGCCTTACGGCGCTCCTTGGCCTTTCTGACGAGCGCGCCAAGGAAAACATCAAGCAAGTTGGCAAAACGAATGACGGCCAAAACCTCTACCTCTACAACTATAAACACGATCCTGAGCGGCGTCCGCAAATCGGCCTGATGGCGCAGGAAGTCGAGAAGGTGAGGCCGGAAGCGGTCCACAAAGACCCGTTCTCAGGTTTCCGCATGGTAAACTATGCGACAGCTCTTGAGGGCGCTTGATATGAAGCGATCAATTTCGACAGACCGGGTACGCAAAGTCCTTTCCTATGACCCTGCAACCGGGGTTTTCCGGTGGAAAGTCAAATTGTCCATTCGCGGCCCTGTTGGCTCAGTGGCAGGCGGTTCCCGTGCAAATGGATATCGCGTCATCGGGATAGACGGGACGCAACTTATGGCACATCGGCTTGCTTGGGTTTTCATAACCGGCAACTGGCCAGACGGCATCATCGACCACGCAGACGGCGATAGGTCGAACAATAGCGCTGCCAATCTGCGGGCCGCAACGCAGTCGCAGAACTTGGCTAATGCCCGTAGGCACATCGACAATACATCAGGTGCCAAGGGGGTCACGTGGGACGCTGCTCGCAGCAAATGGGTGGCTACGCTTAAATGCGGCGGTACCCTCAGGAAAAAGCGCTTTGAATTGAAGGACGATGCAGCCGCCGCCTATGAGCGATGGAGCAAAGAACTCTTTGGCGAATTTGCGAGGGCGGCGTAATGGGCTTTTTTGGCGATGCAAACCCGTGGGGCGGCTCCGGTGGAATGGGCCAACAGCCCTCCAATCCGTGGAACGCTTCTATCTCCCCGCCGATGCAGAGCCCGTGGGGGCCGTCCGGTTCGGATCAGATGGGCTATGTCTTCAATCCGAATGCCAGAAATCCCTTTTCCTCGTTTGCGCCAGCCCCGCAAGGCCCGGCTGGCGGCCCCGCTCCCATGCAGCCGCAGCAACCTCAGCAAGCGCAGTCCGATCCGTTGATGCAGACAGGGTTCCAGCCCGCGCCGCTCAATGCGGGCGGCGTACCTGGCTATGGCGGCGGCATGGGCGCAATGGACAAGTTCATGGGCCAAATTCCGCAGCAAGGCCCGATGGGAGGTCAGGCTGGTGGCAATATGTCTCCGCAACAGCCTTCAAATCCTTTCGCGGCCCTCGGTCGTTTCGGGTGGTAAGCAATGGGCTTCTTTGACGTTCTTGGCGGCATCGGCGGGCTTGGTGGAATGTTCGATCAAGCCCCTGAATTTGTGCGCGGCCTTCTTGCGCAGGCGCAGCAGCAGGGGCAGGGCAATCCGTATGGCGCGCTTGCTGGGCTTGATGGTCAGCCCCCCATGCCTCCGCAGCGCCCTATGCAGTTGGACGGCAACAATCTGGCCCAAGTAGCCAATCCCGAAGCGCCCCAACCTCCGGTGCGACCGAAGGGGCTGCTTGGGATGGAAGACGCGCCCGCCCCGCAGGCGCAGACCGTACAGGGTATGGGTATGCCCGGCGCTTCTCCGCAAGCCTCTGGCAACCCCTTACAGTCGATTGGCGACCTTATCGGCGGCATCTA
>CAZNNX010000182.1:0-1432 GCA_964574485.1 uncultured Saprospiraceae bacterium
TGATACAGGAACGGGGCGTTCTGTAATAGTAATTACAGCACTCGTATCTGAACATCCAGATGCATTGGTTACAACAACACGGTATGATCCTGCTGATGTAGCACTATACAAACTAGAAGAAGCTCCGTTTATCACTGAACCATTCTTTAACCAAACATATGAAGTTCCTATACCGGCCTGCAGTCTAGCTGAACCACCAACACAGATGGCAGTTGTATCTAATGCAGTCAGTGAAGTATCCACTTGGTTCACAGTAATCGTAACCTGATCTGTGCATGTTGTTATACCGTCCGTGACTGTTAATTTGTATGTAGTTGTCTCTCGTGGACTCACCGTTATACTTGATGTAGTGTCGCCGGTTGACCAACGGATTGAATAATTTTGATTTAAGTTTTTAACACTCTCAATTTCTTCTGGAGTTAGTGCCCTATTCCAAATAAAAATGTCATCCAATTTGCCATTAAAGAATTGAGTACCCCCTGCAGAGCCAAAAGTCAAACCAGAATTAGCTACTTGAGATGTAAAAGGAAAAATATTTCCATTAGGAGTTGACAACTTTTGACCATTCAAATAAATAAATCCGGTATCATTTTTATTTACTAAAACATAATGATCCCACCTATTGATATAATCTATTGTTTGAGATTCAATGAGATATTGGAAAGAAGGAGGTAGAATTTTTCCAGATATAACAGAATATGTTTTTGTAGCTCCACCAAAATAAAGATCCATTTCATAGGTAACATTTCCAACATCCCTCTTAGTAACTAATGTTTGGAAGTTATTATAATTGTACAACTCTCTTCCTCTTGTATTCATCCACAGAGAAATTGTTAAATCGCCTGTAATACCAGTACTGCTTGTATTATCAGTCAAAATATAATCATTGATTCCATCAAAGTTGTAGGCACTATTTGCATTTCCAAATCGATCATTAGTCAGGCTAGCACCATATACGGTTCCATTATTACCATTCCCTGTTTTATCATTTGCATTTCCATTGAAAGGAAATGATGCTACAAGTCCATTTGAAAGACTTCCCGGCAAATATTGTCCACTTACTGAAAATGGAAGTTTTCGTGATGAAAGTATTATTGAATCACCAACACAAACTAGAGTGTCAGAAAGAACAATGTTTGCATCAACCAGACTCAAAAAGGTTGTATCAGATGATATACATCCATTCACATCTGTTACAGTAACTGAATATATTCCACTATATCTTGAATTGATTTGAGAAGTAGTATCTCCTGTATTCCAAATATAACTTTGATACCCACTCCCTGCATCAAGTATTGCAGAATCCCCACAAATTGTAAGCGTATCTGGCAATAGATTAAATTCAACCTTTGTAAACACTTTAATTTATATTGTATCTGAAAAAATTATGAGAATAATTCAACTAATTCAATTCACAGATTTTTGGTGTCAA
>CAZNNX010000182.1:1442-4843 GCA_964574485.1 uncultured Saprospiraceae bacterium
ATTATACCATTATCGTCAACAGTTAATACATAATCAGTATTCACTAAAGGAGTAACAGCAATACTAGTTGTTGTATCACCAGTTGACCATGTATATTTTTTTCGTGGTTTCTCTGCTACTGCTAGAGTTTTGAATAGCCCAATGATACTAGGATCCTGTATTTCACTATAAAAATCATTCCACTTACCATGGAAGGGAGATGTCCACATTAACCCATAGTCTTCCCAACCAGGCGCCCACCCCGACTGATTATTTGGATCACCACCCAACCAGTTGGAATAATTCATTAATGTTCCATCAACCCATTTCCAACCTCCAAGTGGCTCGCTATAAAATGGACTATTTCTATCCTGATATAATCCTATCCAATAATTGACGTATACATTTTCTGCATGGGGTAACCTATTATACACAGAATCATTTTCTTCTTGATTTTCTATAACCCATAAATCCATCCCTTGTGCACGAGCAGCTTCCCTTGCCTGAGGCCATGACCTTGAGATAGTATCTATATAGTAATCACTTTCACCAAAAGACCCAACATATTTAAATGAGCCTTTGTCAACTGAAACAGATAAAGTTATTGATGATGGCCCACACAATAGTGTATCAGATGCTATAATTTCTAGATCGTTTAGCAATAAATAAGTACTGTCAGTTAACGTACAACCTTCCTGAGTTTGAACAGCTACAGTATACAATCCTGTCCGAATTGCATCTATTGAAGAACTTGCATCACCCGTATTCCATAGATAATTAGCGTATCCTTCAGCAACTGAAAGCTTTGGTGTTAAACCGTATAATGTTGTTGTATCGCTAAGTAAATTTATTTGTGAAAAAGTCTCACACTTATTATCTAGCCCTCCCAGTGAATTGTACAATAGGCTAACTTCTTCGGCTGTTAAAACTCGATTATACCACATCAGCTGTGAAATATCTGCTTCAAGTCGATAAGCACCCCCATTCCCTCCAGGAGATGCAATTCCAATATTCATTCCTGCTCCTACACTATTTATAACACCTGCATCTGTAACTACAGATTTATTTAAAACCCCATTTAAATACAATGATTTTGTTAAGCCATTCATGGTAAAAAGAACATGAATCCACTCATTTTTTAATGTACTATCACTTACTAAAAGAACTGCCTGTCCTTGTCTAGCAAAACCTAGTTCACTATTACCCCCAATACCAAGAGTGAAACACCCGTCATTTCTATGGATTATATGCATGGCATCATGTGGGCTGATTTTGTTGTTTTTAATCCAAAAAGAAAATGTGAAATTATCAGTCAATGCCTCATATGATGATGCATATGGAATCTGCATGTATGTACTTAGACCATCAAAACGATAAGCAGCACTAGTATTACCTAATTGATTATTTACTAAAGTTGCACCGAAATTTTGAATATGATTTCCAAAACCACTTTCATCGTTAGTATTCCCACAAAAAGGATAATATGCCACAAGCCCCTGTTGAAGATTTACAGGGAGTTGACCCTTTGAACATATTTGACCGAATCCCAAAAAATTGAGAAATAACAAAGGAAAGAAAACTAAAAATTTCGGAAACTTTTTCATTAAGTGCTATTTATAAAATCAAAAGGTTTCCCGGAATTGGATCAGATATTTCTTATTCAGCTTAAATTAAGATCCTATGCGAACATCTGTGATTGTGCGCAAATATTTGTTGAAACTGGTTATAAAAGTGGCTACGTAACCGGTTTGATTATGAGTGATGCTATTTAATTATTTGATTAAATAAATTTTTATTTTTTCAAAATCATGATTATCAATGAAATAATCAAAATACCTCTTGTCTTCAGCATTTCGAACACTGTTGATTAACCCTTGCTCAGTCTGAAATTGATTTCTGAACTTTTTGTTGATACTGTTAATAACATCGCTCCTTACTTTTTTCTGTAATCCTTTATTCTTGTTTTTAATACCAAGTACATAATTGATATCGTCTAGGTTAGCATACCCCCCTGACTCTGAACGCTCCAAACAAAGTTTGATCAAGTCAATTTCAGTAACATTAAAAAGCTGGCTATTCTCATTAGAGTTTTTTGTATCTAAATCGCCTTTCTGAAAATCAACATTTGGTGTGATAAGTTTTAACATCCCTTCTCTTTTTTTGCGAAGGGCAAAGAATAAAGTAAATCCAGAAAAAATAAGAATAATTCCTCCTGCAATCAATAGCCAATTATTATTTTTTTCAACTGCTGTAACGACCACTTGTGGGTACAGCTCCCCTACATACTGGGCATCAGATAACTGATTTTGTGAATTATAGAAAAACAGGCTATCGCCAATTTGGAAGCGTAAATCGTATTTAAAAATATTTCGAAAAAAAGTTTGAATTATAGGATCATTGCCAGATTGTCCAAAAATATTTTTACTATAATCAAGCCAAATCAATTGACCAATACTCCCCATCATTAAACCATTCGATGAAGAAAAATGCAAATCTGGATTTGCATTTTGAGATGTAGTCAACACCACAGGGTTGACTTTCCCTGTTTTTTGCCATTTTAGAAGTACCAAATCAAGAACCCAGGAATCTTCTTTAATATCCCCCACTTTCTGTCTTATCTTTTTGACGCCTTCGTTGATAATTTGCTGAAATGGTACATGCAACTTTCTTTTTATAGGATCAAACCAGATTAAATGCACCGGGTTGAATTGGGGAATAATCTCCTGATCAAGAGGAACAACATCCCATTCTCCCTGTCGAAAATTAAACTTCCTGAGCAATCCATTATTTTTCCAAAATCCATAACCTCCAAAACTATATAGGTCCTCACCATCTGAAAACTGATAAGAACCAATATTGTAGAAAAGGGCAAGTGTACTGTCAATGCGTTGAAAATGAATATACTGACTATCCCATTTTACCGCCTTATATACCCTGCCGGTACTGCCAACAAAGATATATAGGTTACTGTCAGTCCTAATCAATTCTTGTCTGCCAGTCGTAAAATCATCCGCCCATGGCCGCAAGTCCAAAAAAGAATGGCGCGCGCCAGCCAAAGGGTATGCATAACCCTTTTGAGCAAGGTACCTTTCTAGAAATGGATTTAATTTTAATGGGTATAATTCCTGACCAGAAACAGAACTTATAAGTAATAAAAAAAATAGGTTAAGCAACGGCTTCATAAACGGTTTAAATATAAGATATAGCACTAATTTTTTTTATTTATAGAGCAGGTAACCGGTTAGGTAACCGAAATTTGAAGACCTTTTACACATAATCAGATAACTCTTTTCTTGTCTCTTGTCCCTCTTACCCTACCTTTGCACCCTCTATGGAAAAATCAAATTTTGTCGACCAGATTAGAGTCTTCTGTAAAAGCGGACACGGTGGTGCGGGAAGCAAGCATTTCATGCGCACGAAAT
>CAZNNX010000183.1:0-4834 GCA_964574485.1 uncultured Saprospiraceae bacterium
GCTAGGCAGAGCTCTGCAAAAGCTTGTACAGCGGTTCGAATCCGCTCGGGACCTCTGAAACCCCAGTAATTACTGGGGTTTTGTCGTTTATACAACAGTTCTGCAACACATTCAATGTTTTCAAGGCCTTGCGGTGCAAGGGTTGCAGAAACCTTCTGAAGCTCAATAAAATTTGTCATCTCTTGTAATGCCTTTAAATACTAACTGTACAGCGAATCTATATTTTATTTTTTAAATGAAGAAATTTGGAAAATTTCTCGAAAAAGGTTAGGGTAAGAAAATTTGGTTCAAACCTATGAGGTGAATACAGCTCGCCATTTTTTAAAAAAAGATTTTATCAGTCATTTGTTTTTTTTAACAGGAAAGGATTAATTTAGACCCATAATCCTAAATTAATGAAATATCTATTGGTCATATCAGTTGTCTTAAATGTTGGTTTTACAACATTTTTAATTATCTATCAACAGAATAATCATCAAAAACTAATTGAATTAGAAGAGGAAAATATTCAGTTAAAATCAACCTTAAAGGATTATTTAAGTTATAAAAATGATATTGTTCAAACCACAGATGAAGCTGAATCCAAGAATTATAAGGCATTTAAAGAGGTTAAGATTGGGAATCAAATATGGATGACTGAAAATCTTAATGTAGATAAATTCAGAAATGGCGACCCCATACCTGAAGTAAAAACAGATGAGGAATGGGAAAAGGCAGGGGAAGAAGGACAACCTGCTTGGTGTTACTATGATAACGACTCCTCTAATGGTAAAATTTATGGTAAATTATATAATTGGTATGCAGTGAATGACCCAAGAGGACTTGCACCAAATGGATATCACATCCCTTATAATTTTGAATGGGATATATTAATAGGAAACTTAGGAGGAATAGAGGTGGCAGGTAAAAAAATGAAATCAAATATGATATGGAACGAAAAAATCAAAGGTGAAACCAATAATAGTGGATTTTCTGCTTTACCAAGCGGATTTCGTGGTAAAGAAGGCTCAAAGCAAAAAGAAACAAATTGTTATTGGTGGAGTTCATCTGAATATGATGATGAGTTTGCATGGCTTCGGAATTTGCATCATAATGCTGTAAATATTGATTGGAATTACTTTGACAAGGGGTTAGGTCTTTCTGTCCGTTGTGTTAAGGACTAATTAACTTTTCTTCAAATAGACCATATAAAATCATAAGTTTCAGGTTCAATCCCAATCGCTCTTAAATACAATTCAATTTTTGGTTTCAAGTAATATACCTATTTGTCTTAGTATACCAATTATTTATTAAATCAACCTGAAAAAAAAGGTATTGTTTGAAGCTACCATTATTGAAGATGATGTATTGGTGATGTGTGATGTGCTGGTAAAACAGGAATCTGGTTTGATAGATATCTATGAAGTGAAATGCACAAAGGAAGTCAATGATGCCATCATGCATGATTTAGCCGTTCAATATTATGTATGCAAAAAACGTTTTGGTGATCAACTCAATTCCTTTAATCTTGTTTTGAATAAAAGTAAACTCGATGAATGGAGCATTCATAATTACAGTGAAACATTAGAAAAATTTCAGCCTGCGGTGAAAGATAAAATTATGCAATTGAAGCAAGTGCTTATCAATGATGAGCCAGATATTGTTATGGGATCACATTGCGATCAACCCTACGAATGCCTCTTTAAAGAATACTGTCAGAAAAATAAAAACAATTAAACAATGATATACATTAATTTTCATTCAAAAAGACCTTTACTTATTTTCATACTGCTCCTATTATTTAGTTGTTCAAAGCCTTCCAATGAAAATACTACAGAAGATATTCCGGAGAATGTATCAGCAGCGCAGGATGCTAAAAATCAGTTCGAATTAGAAAAGCAATATGGCGATTATTTAATCCGTGTAATCCAAAAGAATTCAAATGAAGATTTTACATTAACTGTTCTAAAAAATGAGGAAGTTGTGTTAGCTGATACTCAATTAAGGGATGTGGTAGATCGATTTGTAGTGAGGGACTTGGACAATGATAGTTTACTTGAAGTTTATATCATTAGTAGGGGAGGAAATGGCGGATTTGAATCAATAGACATGTATGAAATCGGAGGAGGAGAGTTAAATCCGGGAGACATTGGGAAACTGTATGGAGCGCATGATTTTTATTTTACTGAAAACCGGCTCATTCATCAGCAGTGGCTAATTAATGGTGATGGCTGTTGTGATAATATAGGCCATGAGTTTATCTATTTCAAACTAAAAAACAATACATTTGTTTTTGATAACAAGGCTGTCTGGAAGCATCGGGATGGAGAGGCGAAGAATGAGACGCGATTTTAATGAAGTAAGAACAGAAATTCTAAAATAGTATTGAAATTTAGATTACAGAATACACTGTAATAATCAACAACTAACCTGTACTTTTTGGTTTTTACCAACATCTAATCTTTTGTGGGTAGAATTAGTCATTGAAAACCTCTGCGAATTTAGCTTCGATTGATTTGACTTCGGAGGCTTTTAATTCCTTAAACTCCCTTTCTTTTACTCTTTGCGATAGTTTGCCTTTACCTTGCTCAAGGAACCTTACTAATAGAGCTATTATTTTATCGGGCATCTCAAAATAATCTTCCAGAAAAACTTTAAACTCATCGTACTTGTTCAGGTAATCTACTTCTGCAGGGATGGTTTTTTCTGCTGTTTGCTGCACACAAGTATATAAAAACTCTACTTGTTTTGTTGCATCAAAGTAGCGGTATAAATCAATTGTATCATTCAATACTTCCACATTATTTTTAGGAGTTACTTTCCACTCAATTAATTCAAGCCGAGGAATAGAATAAGATTCTAATACCGCCCTGTATTCATCTAATTTTTCAAGTATGATTGCTGAAACAGGAAAAATAATTCCACCAGGTACATATTTTTTTCGTGCTAATAAATGATGAATTAAATAACGATGAATTCTGCCGTTACCATCTTCAAATGGATGGATAAATACAAAACCAAAAGCAATAAGGGCAGCTGCAAAAACCGCGTCAATGGATTCATCTTTCTCCAGTTTATCGCTGGCTTCAATTAAACCATTGATAAGAATATCTAAATCCTGATACCTGGCAGAAATATGATCAGGAATTGGTGTACCATGCTGACGGTCGTGTTCACCAACAAAACCTCCTTGTTTACGGCAACCCATGTGTACAAAGCGAGCGTTTTCAATAACGAGTTGCTGTAATCTAAGCAATTCGTCTTTGCTCAAAGGCTTTTGACCTGCCTGGCCAATAGTACGGCCCCAACGCTGTGCCCTGTTTTGAGGTGGTCTTTCACCTTCTATCGCATAAGAGGCTTTTGAATCTTTTAATAATAAAAAAGCTGCTGTTCGTGACATGATATCCGGATGAATATTGCCAACAATCTTTTTTATTTTAAGCGGTAAATTTAATTTAAGAAATGCTTCAGTTTTTTCTGTTTTACGAATGAGCGGACAAAAATCTTTTACCCCGGGCAAATTATTTTTTACTCTATGGCGTTTCGAAGGAATTGCTTCTCCGACATATTGCAGAGAATCATCCAGAAGGTCAATGTAGTTTCCGGTTTGAACATCTTCAATTTCCAGTTTCTTATTGGTAAGCCATTCGTATAAAAACCAAACTCTACGACTGTAACTACCTGTTGGCTCCTTGGCTATGATAGAAAAAATTTCTTTTTGCTCTACCTTTTTGAAAAGCGCATTTAGTAAAGCTAAATCAATGCCTTCGTATTTTAAGGCAAAAGTTAGTTGAGCTGATAACGATTCTTCAGGTTTATGGCGAGGAGTGAGTACACGCCATTCATCGGTGGTATACACTTTGTGCTTTGCGCATATTAAGGTGAGCATGTCCGGAAGTGGCACTTGCAAATCATAATAATCAATAATGGCAGCATAGCCAACAATACTACCCTGTTCGGGAGTTTGACGCCCGTGAAAAATACTTACATCTTTTGAAAACTGTTTATTTTTCATCCAGTTTTATGAAAATAGATTACTTTTCAAAGATATGAAAAATACTTACAAAACGTGAAAAATAATTACAAATAAGGTGTTTTTATGAAAAGCAATTATACTTAAAACATCATGATCTAACCTTTTTAATTTTGTTGGCCATCTTCAAGAAATCATCATGTGACATGGGTTTCCTTTTGGATAGTTCCATCATTACTTGCTTTTTTCGAAGTAGGTTATTCTTATTTTTTAATGGGCTAATTTTCATACTTCACTCAATTCTTTTCCATCTTCTTATTGAGCAGATCTGCAATAATGAATGCCGGTGATTCTTTCTCTTCGATGATTTTCCTGAAGCTATGCAGTAAATCTTCAGTGGTTTTTAGGTGGATATACATACACTCTTTAAGTAATTCAGGATAGATTAGGGGTAATATAATTTCCTTTCGTAAAAAATAGGTTACGTCTTGCTTGTTTACATTTACCACTACCAATCCGTTTAATAATATGTTATTGAAGTGGGTTGTCAAAAGAAATAAATCGGTGGTGTTTTCTTCGGGGTAGTTTTCTATGATATGAGTCTCACAAGAAAAGTAACCGTCACTAATTATATAGTAAAATTCCATGGACTCATTCCCAACATTGAATCTGGTAGAAATAAATTTCTGTTCATCGTCAATATCTCCTTTCCATTTTGATTCCCTAAACACTTTTTTGAGTGCTTCCCAGGTTACTTGTTCTTGTTTTTCTCGGGTATATGTTAACCGATATCCTGCCTTGATGTTTTCAATAATTCTCTTCATAATGACTTTTTAGGGTAGACTCTGAAAAGGTTTTTCTGGTTGTATGGTAATGGTTAAT
>CAZNNX010000184.1:0-4719 GCA_964574485.1 uncultured Saprospiraceae bacterium
TTCAGCAGAAAGTTTCAAATGTAATGTAAATATGGAACCTTTACCTGCAAAACTCCTGACTGAGATATCTCCACCCATCAACAATGCTAATTTTTTTGAAATAGAAAGACCCAAACCGGTACCACCATATTGTCTAGATGTAGAAGAATCAGCCTGTGAAAAAGCTTCGAATATCTTTACAATTTTATCTTCTGGTATACCGATGCCACTATCCTTAACGTGAAATTGAAAATGTATTTCATTACCAGTGGTTGACTGTGTCTCGATTTGTAATTCAATAAATCCCTGACCCGTGAATTTAATGGCATTACTTAGAAAATTCAGTAAAACCTGTTTGATTCGTAGAGCATCCCCTATTAACCAATCTGGTAAATGAGGATCCATTTGAATGAAAAAGTCTAAATTCTTTTGTGCAGAACGAGGGGCAATAATCTTTCTGATGTCGTCAAGTAATTCTGATAATCTGAATCTTTCAAAATTCAATTCCATCTTATCAGCTTCGATTTTTGAAAAATCGAGCAGATCATTGATAATTTCCAGTAAAGAATAAGCTGAATGGTGAACACTTTCTAGATAATTCCGCTGTGTATTATCAATTTGTGTAGCCAAAGCCAGTTCTGTTAGTCCAATGATACCATTCATTGGAGTTCTGATCTCATGAGATATATTGGCAAGAAATAAGCTTTTTGCCTTGTTGGCAGCCTCTGCCTGTTCTTTAGCAACCTGTAATTCGTTGTTTAAAAGCTCTAAATCTTTATTTTTTTCTTGAAGTGCATATTCAGCATACTTTTGTTCTGCATTATGCAACATTTGAATCATCTGGTCATTTATCTTTCTGGCAAATGAAACCTCATCATCATACCATTTTCTATACTGATAACATTGTTCATAACAGACAATACCTACAGGTTTTCCTCTCATTTTGAACACTGTATTCAACACTGAAAATATTTGATTGGGTATCAGATACAGATCATTTAAATCTGATGAACGTTCATCATTTTGGGCAAATTCAGCATCAATAGGTCTTCCACTGATTAAAGAATTCAAATAATTTGGCATTTCACTGATGGGAAGAGACTTTTGCACACTATGCTCATTGAGATTCCGATCAAACAATTCTACACATCTGAGTTCATCATTGGGAAAATCAAATAACCAAAGACTAATCCGGTCTATGGTAAGCGTATTAGCTATTGTTTTACTAAAAACCTTAATAGCTTCTTTAAATTTACCCTCAACCATTGCAGGATGAGTAGAAATATAAGAAAGTGCACGCTGTTGTTTTTCCAGGCGAACTACTCTGTCTTTTTGTAAATCTTGCTCTAATCTGGCACTGGTAATATCGTCTATCTGGCAGTAAAACAAAGATTTATTATCAGCATCCTGGTGAAACCTGTCTGATAAAAAACTGATATTCCAATACTTATTTTCATCTAAGGTTGATGTGATTTTAGTATGTTGAATTCTCTTAGTCTCCTTTGTTTTCTTTAAAATAGCCAGGCCGATTTCTGAAGAAAAAAATCCCTGGATATTTGCCTTTTTAATTTCCAGTTCTGATTTCATCAATTCTTCCCATTCCCTTGACCAAAATTCTCTGATCACTCCTTGTTCATCAACCAGTAAAGCTATAGCTGTAGAATCTGCTATCGTGAGAAAGGAACGAGTGACCCAATAAACATCTTCAATATTGAAATGATAAATTTTATCTTCCAGTTTTTTTAATAGCTTGTTGAAATTATTTTGAGCAATGCTTTCAGAAAAAAATAATTCTACAAAGACATAGGTACCCAAATTCTTCACAACAATTTCAAAGTCAAAATCTTTCCACCGAAGCACTTGTGGCTGAACAAGATCCAGCTTGATTTGAGGAATAATAAAACTGTGAATCCAAGAACTAAAATCCTCCGCTCCAGAACTATTTTCTTTATACCATTGCTGAAGTGATTCACTTGCAGACTCATAATGGCAAGAAAAATTCGATTCTGTGTTATCCACATGTAATAGAAAACTGTAGGACATTATGCTAGGCTGGTTCGAAAAATTTGGTAAAGCTTGAATTCAACCTTAAATATAAAAAAATGTAATAAAATAAGACGTGATAAGCTTTGCAAATCTGACAGATGTATAATTTTTTAAAATAAAACACAGAAAAAAATAGATTTGAACAAGATTTTAGACAATTTTGTTGTAGCTAAAAATGATATTTATCAACTTTCAATTTCAAGATGGCCCTAGTAAAATTTACATTTGAAAATCAGTCGCAAGAACCAATTGTTTTACAGGCATTTAACAATGATAATCTCTCTGAATTGGCAGATGACAATGGTATCCACATCAATCACAACTGTGGCAGGGTTTGTGCCTGTTCTACCTGTCATGTATATATCCAGTCTGGAGAATCATTTCTAACTGAAATTAATGACAGGGAAGAAGATTTTATAGACAGAGCGATCAATCCCCGCATCAACTCCAGGCTTTCCTGTCAATGTATTCTTACGAATTGCGAAAAGGATACATTGATTGAAGTTATTGTGCCAGATCAGTCAAGAATTATAGGACACGAATAAAAAATATATGAGTTTCGATTTAAAACTACCTATTTACTGGCAAGATCATGAGGATATTGCAATGGCACTGTATGACAAATTTGGAGACGAATTTTCTGAATCAAAAATATACAGAATAAGATTTACAGATCTGATTGAATGGGTACTTTCCATTGAAAATTTTGCAGGAAAAAGAGAAGATTGCACAGAAGGTCACTTGGAAATGATTCAGGCAAAATGGGTATATGAATGGAGGGATAATCAATAGATTAAACGCGGACCAATCTGTTTTGTATAAATCCTTTCATGACCTCTAGGCCCTTTTCAAAATCTTTGTTGTTATTAATGATAACATCAGCCATGTCTCTTACGGGTTCGATATATTTTCTGAAAGTGGGCATAACATGATTTTCATATCTGTAAAGCACATCTTCCAAAGGATAATTCCTTTCTACCTTGTCTCTCCTAATCCTCCTAGAAAGAGCGGTTGATTCATTGGTATAAACATACACTTTAAGATCAATTAATTCGAGGATTTCCGGATAGTGAAAAACAAAAATTCCTTCCAGAATTAATACGGGAGCCGACTTAAACAGCAATTGCCTGGCTTTGACATGAGGATTATTGAATGTATATTCTTCTCTCTCCACGTTTTTGCCCTCCAATAATTGCAATATATCTCTCTCTAATTCATCTCTGTATAAAGATCCGGGCAAATCATAATTTGCTATGCCCAATTCATCAGTTTCTTGTTCAATGCTTGGTCTGTAATAATTATCCGTAGATAAAATACAAATATCTTCCTCGCTGAAAGATTCACTCAACTTATGTAAAAAACTGGTTTTTCCAGAACCACTTCCTCCTGTTATTCCAATAATATATGGCTTATTATTCATTAAGATTTTATTTTCAGTAGGGAACAAAGCTAATAAAAATAGTATGTAAATTAATCTTTATCAGGAGAGATAAGAATCAATAATTCAAATATTATGTAACTTTGAAACTAGTTTACAAAAGCAATATGATAATATTAGACGGCAAACAGACTGCGAATGAATACCTCCAGCAAATTGGGGAAAAAGTCATTTCCTATGTAGATCAAGGATTAAGAAAACCCCATTTGGTTGCCATTCTGGTTGGGGAGAACCCGGCATCAGAGGCCTATGTAAAAAATAAAATGAAAGCTTGTGAAAAAGCATCTTTTCAATCTACACTTATTCAATATGCTGCTGACATAAGCGAACAAACCTTACTTGATGAAATTCATAAGCTAAATGAAAATCAAGAAGTTGATGGCTTTATTGTTCAGTTGCCATTACCCAGTCATATTTCAGAGGAGAAAATCACTTTTGCGATAGACCCTCAAAAAGATGTTGATGGTTTTCACCCGCTAAACATTGGTCTCATGACATTAGACAAAGGGGGGTATATTCCCGCTACGCCCCTGGGCATTCAGCTTCTTATTGAAAAATACAAGATTGATACAAGAGGAAAAAAAGTTGTGATTATTGGTCGCTCGAATATTGTTGGCACTCCACTTTCCATACTTTTATCCAGGAATAAGCAAGGTGCCAATGCTACAGTAACTCTTACCCATAGTAATACAGAAAATATTGAAGAGGAAACAAAAAAAGCAGATATCATTATTGCCGCCATTGGAAAAGCTAAATTTCTAAAAAGATCCATGGTACAACCAGGAGCAATCATTATAGATGTTGGTATAAATCGAATTGAATCTGATACCAGTGCTTCCGGATTTGCCCTATGTGGTGATGTTGACTACGATGATTTAGCTCCCGTGGTAAGTGCTATTACTCCCGTGCCTGGTGGTGTTGGCCCAATGACAGTTTGTGCCCTTCTTTTCAATACCCTCAAGTCTTATGAAAACCATTATGTAAATCAATAGCAATGAAAATTATTTCCCTCACGCTCAGTGGAATTTTCCTATGGGGCCTCATTCTACTTCTAGGTTCCTCTCACATGAGTTCTTCCTTTGTTAAATCAATCAGTGGTAAAGATATTTTTCTTCCGCCTTTGGGAAAATTAATTTCACCCCATGGTGGCTTTTGGAAAAATGCTGAATCAGCCGGCCGGCCCAACCTATTATCTCAACTGAAACATCCGGCGCTACAAGATGAAGTTACCATACTTTTTGACGAAAGACTGGTAC
>CAZNNX010000185.1:0-4654 GCA_964574485.1 uncultured Saprospiraceae bacterium
ATTGAAGTTTTTTACATTAATTTCTTCAACGCATTGAAGTTTTTTACATTAAAAGGGGGAGAAAGGTGAAAGGAAATGAAAAAAGATCGTTTGAATTCAGAAGAAAAGGTGTATGAAATCTATGTTTACCTTACGCCATAAATTGAACTTGTTTCTCGGGGGTTTTTGAGTTAATTTGAGTACAAATGTAAATTAAATATGAAGCTAAGGTTAAATAAAAAATATTAGCTATTTTTGAATACGTAAACAGGAATAAAATCAAACAAGAAAATATAGATAGAACATGAAATCAAGAGTTTGTATTATACTGATGTCACTTTTATTTGCTTTGTATGCAAATAGCCAGGGTTTTCAGGTTAACTTTCAGGGGCAAAGGCAACAAGCTATGGGTTGCGCAGGAACAGCGGTTTATACAGATGGTGCCAGTTTGTTTTTTAATCCAGGATCTTCTGCATTATTGAAGGAAAGTCAGATAAATATAGCGATGACACCAATTTTTGCCAATGTTTTATATAAGGATGCGGCAAGTTCAACCAATTTCAGAACAGAAAACCCGGTTGGGACACCTTTTTCGGCATACGCTGTTTTTCATGTTAAAAAGTTTGAACCTTTAAAATTTGGAATGGCGGTTTATACACCATTTGGGAGTACGGTTGTTTGGGAAAAAAATTGGATTGGTCGTTTTGCTTTAACGCGCTTGAAATTACAGTCTATTTTTTTTCAACCCACCTTATCTTACAGGATAACACCCAAATTGGGTATTGGAGCTGGTTTGGTTATAGCCACGGGCGATGTTGAATTAGAAAAAGATATTCCTGTACAAGACAGTCTGGGTAATTTTGGTCACGCCAAGTTAAGTGGAAAAGCTATTTCTTTTGGTTTTAATGTGGGTATACATTACGACTTTAATGATCAGTTTTCTGTTGGTTTTAACTACAGGTCTAAAGTCAGAATGAATCTGGCAAATGGCTGGGCAGATTTCAGCACACCAGGTGCAATTGCTTCCAGTTTTCCCGATCAGAATTTTACAGGATCATTGCCATTGCCTGAAGTATTGACTTTAGGTTTTGCATACAAACCAAATCCAAAGATGAGCGTTGTTTTGGATGTAAATTATGTAGGATGGAGTGCATATGATACCCTTGCATTCGATTATGTAAATAATACCAGTTCTTTAGCTGATACGAAATCACCTAGAAATTACAAAGATATATTTGCATTTCGGGCAGGTTTTAGTTATCAGATAATTGAAAAACTAGAATTGAGAGCAGGTCTAGGATTTGGATTTTCTCCTGTTCCTGATGCGAGTGTAACTCCTGAAACACCCGATGGTAACAGAGCTTATTTTACTTTAGGGGCGGGGTACCAGTTCAATAAACATTTTGCTATTGATATTTCTTTTTTTTACACCCAGGTGGAAAGAAAAGCGACCAATGCTGAGACACAACTTACTGGAACATACAAAACAATAGCCTTGGCACCAGGTCTGGGATTAACTTATAAAATATAACTATGAGAAAAGCATATTTTACACTTTTGTTGTTTTTGGTTTTTATTTCTTGTAAACCAGCCATTGAAGAACCTGATTATAGCAGGGGAGAGATCAATCCAGAAAAATTTGTTATGGTTGGGGGTAGTCATGTAAGTGGTTATATGGATGATGCCCTGTATTATGAAGGGCAGATGAATTCCATAGCTCAAATGCTAGCGCAACAACTTTCTTTGGTTGGAATGTCTGGGTTCAGGCAGCCTTTGGTACAAGCAAACTCAGTTGGAGTTAGTTTTTCAGGATTAGCAGCCATGTATTTGAATTACAAAACAGACTGTAAAGGGGTTAGTTCTTTATCACCTGTTCGAATTGCATCCAGTGGAGATGTGGGAATACTTTCGGAAAATCTCTACAATGCATCTGCACTATTTGGGAATTATGGAATTCCCGGAATAAAATTAGCAGAAATGCAAACGACTGGTTATGCTGCACTCAATCCTTTTTTTGCCAGAATGGCATCATCAGGCAACAGCTCAGCTTTACAGGATATCAATGCAACCCAAGCCAGTTTTTATGCTCTATTTTTAGGACTTGAGGATGTTTTGGCTTATGCAAAGTCGGGAGGGACTCAGGCATTACCCGAGCTGGCAGATTTTCAAACAAATTACGAAAATGTAATTCAATCCCTAACGGCAAATGGCTCAAAAGCTGTAATTGGACTGATTCCAGATGTTTCTGAAATGCCATATTTTACTACGATACCTTGGAATGGATTGAATCTGGATAGTGCCAACAACAACACCCTGAATGCAGTTTATAATCCTTTAGGTTATTACTTCAATGTAGGGCCCAACCCTTTTATGATCGTAGATACAGCCGCTAATATGTTTGGAGTCAGACAAATTAGAAATGATGAGTATCTGTTGCTTAGTTTGCCCCTTGACTCAGTAAAATGTAATCAGATGGGTGTGCTTTTTCCAATTCGGGATGAATTTGTTTTGGATCAGGGAGAGCAAATTGAGTTACGGAATAAAATTGAATTGTATAATACATCAATAAAAAACTTGGCAGCGCAGTATAATTTGGCAGTGGCTGATGTGAAGTCTCTTGTGCACCAGTTAAAAACTGGGTTTGTATACAATGGCATTTCATTAAGCGCTAAATTTGTATCGGGTGGGGCCTATTCTTTAGATGGTATTCATTTTAATCCAAGGGGAAATGCCTTGGTAGCCAATGAATTTATAAGAGCAATCAATGCAAAATTTAATTCAAAAATACCGGAGTTAAACGCCGGATCTTTCCGTTCCATTTTATTTCCTAATTAAACTTAATCTACAATGAACAAAATTACAACTCTTTTATTTGTCCTTATCTCAACCTTAGTTTGGGGACAAAACCCTTGCGCCAATGGTAGATTTGCCAGCGATGTATTTACAAATTTTACGACAACGAGCAATGTTACTTATGGGTCTAATTCATCTTACACAGGAGCAACAACTACGCTTCGATTAGATTTTTATGAACCCACTGGCGATACAATGTCAGCACGCCCACTTATTATCTGGGTACATGGCGGTAGTTTCATAGGCGGTTCAAAAACTGATGCTGATATGGTAGCTTTTTCCCAAAGATTTGCACAAAAAGGTTTTACCTGTGCTTCCATTGATTATCGTTTGGGCTTTTTTCCTTTTGATTCATCCAATGCAGTGAAGGCAGTTGTTAGGGCAGTTCAAGACTTAAGAGCAGCTATCCGATTTTTTTATAAAGACAGACAAACTGCTAATCTATATAAAATTGACACCAATCGCGTTTATATTGGAGGTAGTTCGGCAGGAGCAATTACAGCTTTACATTTAGCTTATTTAGATAACGAGTGTGAGTTGACAGGTTATTTGAGTAGTACAACAATCACTCAACTAGGTGGATTGGAAGGTGCTAGCGGCAATCCTGGCTATTCTTCTAGAGTGCATGGAGTAATCAATGGTTGCGGAGCTTTGGCCAAATATAGTTGGTTAAAGTCGGGCGATGTACCTCTTTGTTCTGTTCATGGTACAAATGATGGTACAGTGAGGTATAACCGTGGCATTGTAAATCCAGGGGTACCTTTAATGTTCTTGGATGGTAGCAGAATGTTGTATGAAAGATCTTGTGCGGTAAGTGTACCGCATAGATTTTACACCTTTGCCGGAGCAAATCACGTTCCTTATGTTGGTTCTCAATCGTATATGGATACTACAATTAATTTTATTCGTGACTTTTTTGTAGCTCAATTGGGTTGTCCTGATGCAGAACTTCAACCCGAAAATTTACCTTTAGAAACAGCTATTTTATATCCTACAACTTATTGCAACGGATCACCGGTTAATGAAATCTGTTATCCATTGGCAGTTAATCAAGTACAAAATACACTTACAGCATTCATTTATCCAAATCCAAGTTCTAATGTAATTCACGTAGTTCCAAGTCAGGAAGGAACTTACTCCGTTGAAATTTTTGACTTCACAGGAAGAAGATTACAATATGCCGTAAAAGAAACAGGGGTGACAGAAATGAATATCTCTGATTTGAATGCAGGCACTTATTTAATCAGAGTGAGTTCGGGTGGAAACACCTACACAGAAAAAGTAGTAAAGTTTTAATTGGAAATAATATTCTAAGGAAAAGGCTGCCCCTGTGGCAGCCTTTTTTTGTAATATATAAGCAACAAAATCTTCCAATTTTTATTTAGATACTTTTTGTTTTTTCCATTTCCTAATTCTTTTACAGGCATTTAAATAAGGGGAAGCACTATTCAGTTGTATCATCCTTCCAAGGGGCCATTTTTTATACCATTCAGTTTCATATAATTCTTTATTTGAACTTTGATTTACTAAGGTTAAAATTTCTTGGTTGATCATTTCCCATTTTTTTAGAAGTTCATCATATTCATAAGATTGATAGTCATTGTAGAATTTTTCTGCAAGCATTCCTAATTCAGTCCATTTAAATGCGGTTTCCGGAAAATCAACATGGTTATTATTTTTTTTATTCTGATGCCATTTTAATAACAATTCACCCCAACCCACTAAATAGGCCAACAGATTGTGAATACTTATAATTTGATTCTGTGAATGGCCTGGGAGTTCTTTTATGTCTGTCAGTGAAACAGGGATTTCTATGAGTTCT
>CAZNNX010000186.1:0-4043 GCA_964574485.1 uncultured Saprospiraceae bacterium
GAACCATCTCGTTGAGCTTGTCCACCTCTACGGTGCGATTGTAGCCGAAGAGCCCGCCCACACCGTTCAGGGTAAAACCGAAACCCAGTTGCACCGGCTGGAACTCGCCGGTAATCATCACAAACAGCGAAAAACCTTCCTGCCCTCCGGGAAGCTTAGTGTTGATAATAGCAATGGCGCGGAAGGTGAACAGGTTCTTGAACGACAGCACCAGCCCGCCTCTGTACTCACCTGACTCCGCATTGATGGCCAGGAACCCACCACCTGTTACTCCCTCGGTATTAACAGTTAGGGAGACGCCTGTGGGGGGCTTGAAATTTATGTCGAAATCTGCAAAACCTAAATTTTTGCTCTGTTTTTTCCAGTCAAGATTCGCTTGGAGTCCAACTTCTTTAAACGAAATTTTTAATGGTCCTAGGCTTGATTTCCCATTGACGGATGTCTCAGCCTTAATTCCAGTATTATGGGCTATTATTTTCAAACATACTATGTCTATTGTAAGGATATTTAATAATGAACTATGAACGGGAATCTCAATTTCCAAATTCGAATTAGCATTAAAATATAACCCTCTCACAGAAGAATAGCCCAACAGAAAATCAAATGGGACTTCTAAGCCCGCAGAAGGAATTATCTTAGCTATGAAGCTGTCTTGACCTCCACCTGAAATAACAAATTTTGATTTGGAAAAATCAAAGTGAAAATCAAACTCAACTTTTTCAGTGCTAAATCCTATTTTGCTTCCTATGCTCAATGAACCTATTTCAAGCCTTGTCCCTTCCTTTTCTCCTATCAAATAGGCCACACCCGTGTCTTCCTCAGAAAGTTTTTTGGCAAGAATATCAATGAAAACACTGGTCAGCCCATTTGAAGTTTTGAATGAAACATTTCCATCATTTCCAATGATGATACCACCAACATTCAATACAGAATTAATTGAAAAATAATATTTGTCAATGACTTGGTCTAATGTAGCTTCTCCAAATGGCACTATGACCCACCTTAAACCTCCCTTATCTCCTGGCGAGTATAAAACGGTGGCACCAACATTAATTTCATCAAGTGGTGTCCGCATTTTGATGGTAAGTGCCCCAAGAGCCCATTCGTCAACATCATTGGTTATAAAGTCAATAGTTCCATAAACGGATATGGCACCCAATGAACTTGCAATATTTCCGATTCTTGGAAAAAGTTTATCTGTAAAATCTTTTGCTCCCGAAACCGTACTTCGGTCAAATGGTGTTATATAAATGGATTTGAAATGTTCAACAGGATTTTGAATAAACTCGCCAAGATTATCAAAATTTAGTACAGCAAACTGGTAAGGATATCGAATAATTTTTCCTGCATTGTTGAATTGCGTTTCTTCTCCCTTTTTTATCTGTATGACTTCAATGAAAAAAAGTAACTGTGAAAGTGTAGGTAATTTCTTTACTAGATATGCTGTGGTAAGATAATGCAATATGTCTGTCGCAACCTCTTTGATTTGCGAAGCATCCAGATTAGCACCATCAAATGAGTTTACTATACTACTAACCGATTCGAAAAGCAATTCTAGAGAAGCCAGTAGCTGAAATATTTTTTCTAATGATTCCGCATTTTCAGCTTCAATTAGTTCCTGGCAGTTTTGAATAGTTTCGGATATTTGGCTAATAGTATCACTGATATTTTTCAAGGGCATACCTGAAATTTCATCAAAATTCCAACCCATCTCTTTGAAAAATTGTCGAACAGAATCCTCGTCATTTGATAATCCTCTTACAGGATATGTAAGTACGATAATCTCCTGAATTATATTTTCTAAAATATTACTCATGAGCTTTATGTGGTTGGTTTGTCTGTAAAATTCATTGGTATGATATAAGTTGTTTTAAATAGGCGTCGTTGTAAACGCCACCATATAATATGTCTTATCTCTTTTTCATTACCATTAAATGAAAATCGTATTTCACCCAAATTATTAAATCCTACTATTTCACAACCTGTTTCATTTTCTAAAACATCTTTTGTATGCTTTGTCGCTGCACTTATCATATCATCGTCTGTGGCATCTGGTGTATTCAATACTACTTTTTCTTTTTTATTACCTTCCCGTTGTCCCAAAATCCAATTAATTCTATATACCCAATTTGGTTCTTCACGTATTAGGAAACCTTTTATTTCACCCACAGATTTAACCAGAATTCCCGGCCCACTTACTTTAGCTTCAGGCACGTAAAGGTAACCTAACCCACCACCCTTATTTTTAAGCCCGACTTTACCTTTATCCAAACCATTGTCGGGAATAATCCATATATATTTTTCCTCAGGTTTTGGAAATTCATATTTTGGAAAGCCTGGGAAATTATTTAAAATTACCGAAACCACATCAGGCTTCGAAAGTTTTGGATAGCCACCCATATGAAGAGCTTCGGTGGATTCGATTTTATCAAGACCCGCTTCAATTTTGGGTCCTCTTATTTCAATTTTATCAATAGTTACTTCTACGCTAGGACCCATAGCTTTAGCTACATAGTGTTCAGTTTGATTTTTGAAAGAACTAGCTGTCATTTGGGCAAATAATACATTAGTTTTAGTATCATTTTGACTATCATTTAAAAATTTTTTTTCGCTCCAAATTTCTTTTAGTGCGGAGTATCCAGAATGGATATCACCTGATAAAAAACAAAATCTTCCGCGTCTTAGTCCATCTTTTTTAGGAAGTCTTGAAGATAGGTTGCTAAATAATCTTTGAAATCCATCTTCATCAAGAGACCAGGCCTCTGTATCCAAATCAAGCCTTTCGTCCAAAGTTTGTTTGTTGCGTTGCTGCTGCTCAGAAAAAGGTATACCAACTACAGGGCTGGGTGCAATGATAATATAAAGTTCTTTTTCAGGAAATACTTCGGGTAATTGTGCATCATGTCCTTTTTGTGTAATTAATTTCGCAAATCCACTACCAAATTTGCTATGCTTAGGATAACCTCTCCAAGTTCTGGAATCCTGACAATATACTACATATTTCGACATTTCAAGGCTGTAATGCCAATTGATAGCCTCTTCTTTTCTTGGAAAATCCTGAAAAATGCTATAAAAGGCTTTGTCATCTGGAGGTAAATTCAATAAAGTCATAATATCATCTTCGTCAATTATGTATGACAAATTATTTTCTTTCAGAATGTCCAGAAGCTTACTAAATTCAGCCGGTGCATTACCCCATCCCTGAAATATCGCATAAGCAAGCAAGCCGTTTCGCACGGTTCGCCTGCCCAGGGTTTTTGGATATACTTCTTTACACCACCACCAATTCAGGTTCCAATCATCCGTGATTTCATGATCGTCAAAAATCATGTAAGTTGATACGTTGGCCAATGCTTTTCTAACCATCCTAATTGTATCATAAAATTTTTTAACATAGGAACATTCCACTTCAAAATAATCTAGTGGATCTGTCTGACCTTCATGTATATCACTATAATCTGGTAAACTGTCACGCGAAATTGGCCATAAAACATCCGACCACGCAAACAAATACATCGTAGCATACTCCCTAAATTTCAACAAATGGCTTTTTGAATATTGAGGTTTATTGGGCAGCATTCCTGTGAAGCCAATCTGCCCTCTCATAAATGAATTTTCATTCCTTTTTCCTGGATTCAAATTCGGTGTTTTATTACCGTTATCCCAACGATGATTGTCAAATGCTGATTCATCCCAATTAAACAAAGTATTTGCAGCATCATCAATCATAAATAGCATCACATCGGCTACATCATCAGCATAAATTTGATCGCCTGTCAAAAACAGTTGATGCGGGCGATTGACGGCATTTATACTTCCATTAGTAACTGCCGATTCTATCATGTCATGAACACCTTCCATGGCATCATATCCTTCTCCATGAGGTTTCCTACATGAGCCATGTATTAATCTAACTTTGTCAAGATCATCAGGCGGAAGGGCAAAACTTGGTCTATTACCATTATCATAAGTTAAATCAAGACCTAATGAACTCAGATTTTCACCATTGCCAAAAGCAATATCATAGTAATAATTTGTTCCCG
>CAZNNX010000186.1:4053-4608 GCA_964574485.1 uncultured Saprospiraceae bacterium
TATCAGGCGGCAGGGCAAAACTTGGTCTTTGGCTCCCATCAAACGTTAAATCAAGACCACCGGCAATTAAAGAGCTTAATGTGGTACTATCGAAAGCAATGTCATAGTAATAATTTGTTCCAGGATTTAAAGTACCTCCAGTGGCTGTTATGCAATATACAAAAACATGATCCCCAATTGCGATGCCTGTAGCTTGCGTTCCAGTTAATATCTCACTTCCACCTGATGAAGTATTGTAAATATTAAGAGTACAGGTACGGTTTTCCTTGATAACAAACCAAATTGTTACATTATTATACTCAGTTCTCCTGACTATAGGTCCGGCTAAAAGGAGAGGAAGTATATTAAACCTCTCTTTTCCTTGCAATGATTTCCAAGCCATGGTATTTTGCTATGTTGAGTTACAAATTGATTTAATCAATTTCAGTGTTTTCCAAGCCTATTAAGAATGGAGGTAAAAACTTAGCCAGCCTGAAACACGATAGATTTCCCACCGAACACATTAATCTGGTTCTGGAGAATGTTTGCGGTGAGTAGTGGTAAACGATTGGAATC
>CAZNNX010000187.1:0-4595 GCA_964574485.1 uncultured Saprospiraceae bacterium
ATAAAAATTGCACAATATTTTGATTCTATTTTGAATGATTACATTTATGAAATCAGAGATTATTTTCACAATAACGATTTTGATAAAATTATTAAAAATACACGTAAATAAATGAATAAGCTCCTGAAAACATTATTCATATTGTTTTTCCTTAGTCAATAAATAAACTCTTTAACATTCTTTTTGTTAGAAGGGAAGGAAAGATGTTTTCATGATGATTATGCCATAAATACGGTTGTAATTGGAAGCCATTAATTGATTGATAAATTACCAGAACTAAAAATTGTAGTAAAAGAAGTGGGGCAGGGTATGGGACCCAAGAGTCTTGAAGCTTTGTTTCAATTACCTCTTCAGGGAATTGAATTTGCAGCTGCAGGAGGCACCAGTTTCTCATTATTGGAATTACACCGCTCTGAAGCCTTGCAAAAAGAGGCATTCGAACCTTTGGCTGCCGTAGGTCATAGTGCAGAAGAAATGGTATGTTTTGTCAATCAAATTCTGCAACAAAATCAAGAATTAAACACTAAAGATATTATCATATCCGGAGGGGTGAAAAATTATTTAGATGGATATTATCTCCTTTCCAAACTAAATACAAATGCTGTGTACGGCCAAGCATCAGCATTTTTACAATATGCCCAAAAGGATTTTGATTCACTTTGTGAATTTATAGAATTACAAATCCAGGGATATCAAATTGCATCGACCTTTTTTACTTTGAAAATATAACTATGAAAAATCCTAAAATCGTATCAGGTTTCTCAAAGCTTTCCAAAACTGGTAAAATCAAATGGTTAGCTGATCATTTTTTCAGTAACCCTGAAGAAGTAGCCCGTGAATTAAAGAGCTTTTGGTATGGTGACCCTCAAAAGCAAAAAATATTTGATGATTTTAGTGAAAATACGATCAGCAATTTTTTTCTTCCCTACGGCGTAGCACCTAATGTAATGATCAATGGAGAAGTATATTGTGTGCCCATGGTGATTGAGGAGAGTTCTGTAGTTGCTGCGGCATCCAGTGCAGCCAAATTTTGGATGGATCGCGGAGGTTTTAAGGCGGAGGTTATTTCTACAAAAAAGGTAGGTCAGGTACACTTTGAGTGGAAAGGTGATTTTAAAAAATTACAAAGATTAATGTCTGCACTCAAGGAATTGATTCATGATGATACCTCGCACATTACGCACAATATGTCGCAGAGAGGAGGTGGTTTGATTGATATTCAATTGGTTGATTTGTCACATTTGGAGTCTCATTACTATCAACTGAATCTAACCTTTGAGACATGTGATTCTATGGGGGCCAATTTCATCAATTCAACTTTGGAAGAAACGGGAAGAATTCTCAAAAATTTTGTTGCGCATCATCCGTCATTTGAAAAAAATGAAAAGGAGTTGAATATCATCATGGCAATTTTGTCCAATTTCACACCTGAGTGTTTGGTTAGAGCATCAGTGGAATGTCCAGTAGAAGATTTAGGTAGCTTCAACGAGGGAGAGATGACCGCTTCTGATTTTGCATATAAATTTCATAAAGCACTTCAAATCGCTTACCACGATGTGTATCGGGCTACAACACACAACAAAGGAATTTTTAATGGTATCGATGCTGTTGTACTTGCTACAGGCAATGATTTCAGAGCTGTGGAAGCCTGCGGTCATACCTACGCTGCACGCGATGGACAATATCGTAGTTTGTCTTATGCCAGTATAGAGAATGGGATATTTAGATTCTGGTTAGATATACCTATGGCTATTGGAACTGTGGGCGGCTTAACCAAATTACACCCATTGGCGAAAAGATCTATTGAAATGCTGGGAAATCCAAGCGCGGAAGATCTGATGAAAATTATTGCTTCCCTCGGATTGGCTCAAAACTTTGCTGCTGTTCGCTCCCTCATTACAACAGGTATTCAAAAAGGTCACATGAAAATGCATTTGATGAATATTTTAAATCACCTGGAAGCAACAGAATTGGAGGTTAAAGACGCAATGATTTATTTCACGGACCGTATCGTATCATTCACATCGGTGAGGGAATATTTGCAATTGTTACGAAATAATCCGCATGGTATGCAGATACCATCCCCTATTTTATTGTATAAGGATGAGGGGAAAAAATAAGAAAACTTTTTGCTTGTAGGTATTCTAGCCTACAGGCTTTTGCCCTGGATATTCCCAAGGTGAATTATCGCTTTATTCCTTCAAGTTTTGAATGTAAAAACCTTGAATAAATTATTTAATTAATTTTAGTCTAGGGTTTTTCCTTCTTTCTTCAATTCTTTTTTAACTGCTTCTCTGATATCCGACATATTGATGGTTCTGCTTCCCCGCTCTAAGGCTGAAAGTGTGCAATATCTCAAAACGTTAATTATACTACCGCCTGTAATTTTGTAATCAGAAGCCAGAGATTTAAAATCTACATCTGCATCGATATCCAGATGACCTTCAAAACTATTTCTCCAAAGCCTCAATCTTTGCTCATAAGTAGGTGCAGGGAAATATACTATAGATTGAAATCTTCTTGTAAAGGCAGTGTCCATATTGGCTTTTAAATTGGTGGCCAGAATCACCACACCTGCATAGTCTTCAACTCTTTGTAACAAGTAGGCAACTTCCTGATTGGCATGTCTGTCTTTACTATCCGAAGTACTTGTTCTTTTGCCAAATAAAGCATCCGCCTCATCAAAAAATAAGATCCAATTTTTATTTTCCGCCTGATCGAAGATCTGAGCCATATTTTTTTCAGTTTCTCCAATATATTTTGAAACTACCTGTGATAAATCAACCCGGTAAACATCCAGTTCCAGGCTTTTCCCCAACAAGCAGGCCGTAAGTGTTTTTCCTGTACCTGGAGGACCATAAAATAAGGAGCGGAAACCTCTTTTAAGCATTTTTTTAAGTCCCCATTCCTCCATAATAACGTCTTGATGTTTGATCCAGGCAGATATTTCGTTAATATCTTCCAATACATTGGGATCCAGTACCAGATCTTTCCAATCTAATTTCGTCGTTAACCTTTTCGCAGGAAAATGAATATTAAAATCCGGTTTATAAGCCTTCCCGGATGTGAGCATGGTTAAGTATTCATCAGATACCTGAATTCCACTGCTTAGGAGGGGTTCGTAACCTCTGTGTAAATCCAGTTTTAAGATATTCTGTTTAGAGAAAAAATGTTCGGGACGAAACATTTCGATCATTTCAATTCTCCCCTCAATAGAGGATCCTGCAATTAGGAAGGCTGCCGTTTCTCCGGTTGGAAGAAACCCACTGTGGTATTTACCTTTTAGTCCGCCAAATTCAGTATAAATACGATCATACGCTTCGTTTTTGCTAAAGAAAATATCAAAGAGTTGAGGCTTTACATGTGGTACCAGTCCCATAATCAGAAGCAATCTTTCTTGAAAATTCATTTGATAGTGCTTCATTATCTGAGCATAGACTGAGTTGTCATCCTTGAGCTCTGGAGCAGGAATATCATGTATGGAGGAATAGGTGGTTTCCATTTTAAATGACAATTTAAAACGGGTGTCTATCACCTTGGCCAGCCATTGTAATTCTTTTTCAATAGTTTTTGCATTGAGTATACTGCGAGACATAAGCGGTTCGTTAATTTTTACAAATTCAAATAGGGTTTAATCTTCCAATAACTACCCTCAGCATCATTAAACTCCATGAGAGTCCTCAACTCTTCAATTTTTTTAAATTTACCCTCTTCCTTTCTAAACTTCATAATGGCATTCACATGCTTCCATCTGAGGTAAGGGTGCTTTTTAAAATCATCCATACTACTTTGGTTTAAGGATAATTTTTGTATATTTTTACTATCACAGGAAATATATGGTTTGATTTTTTCAAAGGTGCTATCCGGAAAGGCATAAATCTCGGTCAATTGTTCCATTTGCACAAATCCACCTAATTTTTCTTTTTGGGCTAAGATTCTTTGTGCCAGACTTGGTCCAATACCAGGCAGTTGATCCCAATCATCTAAGGTAGCGGAATTGATTTCAATGGCGTATATTTCTTTCCACCTGGGCGGAGCTTGCAACAATGGTTTTTTAATTATGGAATCTGGTAATTGTATAAAAGGTTCAAGTTGTTGATAAATGGCTTCGTCAAGTTGGTATATTTTTGAAAAGTCAGATTTGATTTTAAATTGGGCTCCTTTTTTTCTAAAATTGAGAATTCCTTTAATGGTTTTAGGCGCCAGACCCAATTCTGCAAATGTCATTGAGTCGGCTGTATTTGGATCAAAAGCAAAGGCTTTGATCTTTTTTGTCGGCTCATTTTGCCTTTCATTTGTTCTTTCTTTACTATTTTTTTTATACCCGGTATACACATACTTTTTTTCATGGTAGGAAGGCTCATCAGGAACCAATTCCTGCAAAAAACGTTCTGCTTCTTCCCAGTCCTTTTTATGAGATACCTTGGGAAGAGGCCAAATCAATTGATAGAAATAGGGGATTGCCTGAATGAGTATCAACAGTACAACCAAAAGCAGAGCGCCTCTTTTTTCTTTGTGATGCATTTCAAAAAAATGATGATTCATCCTCTGTTTTTTTCATCTAAATCAATCCAGGATGCAGCCTTTGCAATTGC
>CAZNNX010000188.1:0-2537 GCA_964574485.1 uncultured Saprospiraceae bacterium
ACAATAAAATTTTACCACTTCCTGATGATATAATAATTTATCCAGCTCATGGTGCTGGTTCGGCATGTGGAAAAAACTTAAGTAAGGAAACCTTTGCTACCTTAGGAAATCAACGTCAATTTAACTACGCTCTTCAACCCATGAGCCGTGAATCATTCATCCAAAAAGTAACTGAGGGACAGGGCATTGCACCCCAATATTTTCCTGAAAATGTCAAATTAAACAAAGAAGGTTACAATTCTCTTGACGAAATTTTAAGTAAAGCCCTGACACCCTTAACTGTTGATTTTTTTGAAAGAGAAATGAAAAAGTCAATTCTGGTATTGGATACGAGAGATCCACAGGATTTTGCAAAAAAACACATACCCGGATCCATCAATATTGGTTTAAACGGCAGTTTTGCTCCCTGGGTAGGGGAACTGATTATCAATACAAACCGACCTATTTTACTGGTGTGCCAAGAAGGAAAGGAAAGGGAAAATATCATTCGACTCAGCAGAGTTGGTTATGATCATGTAATCGGATATTTGTCTGGAGGAATGGAGGCCTGGGAAAGCCAAAACAAAGCTACTGCTTCTATAGAGTCAATTTCAGCAATTCATTTTGAAGAACTAACAAAAAAAGAAGCTCAAATTCAAGTTTTAGATGTTAGAAATTCAGGTGAATATGCCTCTGAACACTTGCTGTTGGGTCAATCTAAACCTCTTGCCAGAATTTATGACTGGATGAATGAACTCAATACTGAATCTACCTATTACATACACTGCGCCGGAGGATACCGTTCTATGATTGCTGCATCCATACTAAAAGCCAGTGGATTTCAGGTTAAGGACATTGCCGGTGGATATAAAAATTTAAAAGAAACGACCATTGAAAAAACAGCTTATGTCTGCCCAAGCACACTCTGATAAAAATAACTCATACATTGTATAAAACATATAAAAGAAGCTGCCATCAGCTTCTTTTTTTTATTCAATTCAAGCTAGAATGATTTTTTTATTGTGCTAAAAAACTAACTTTGCAGCCAATTAAACCATCGTAAAAATTGATCTATGAAAAATCATCACAAAATTACTATTGTTGGGGCGGGGGGAATTGGTAGAGCTGTTGGACTCATTCTTGCTGAAATCAGCGAAGTAACTCCCGACATTTATATTGGTGATTTATACACAGAAACTGCCGAAGAGGCCGCAGACTGGATTTTGGATGGTTCGACCAAGCCCTGTGCTGTTCACCCATTTAGCATGGATGCAGATGGTCTCAATGATGAAATGAAAAGAGTTTTGGAGGAAACTGAAATTATTCTGGATTGTCTTCCTGGTGGGCAGGCACCCAGAATGGCTCAATATGCCAAGGAATTTGGATTGCATTATGTAAATCTAACTGAATATGTCAATGAAACCAATCAGGTGGTAGAAATCGCCAAAGATGCCAGCACTGGATTTGTTCTACAAACGGGTTTGGCCCCAGGTTTCGTAAATATTGTTGCGAATGCTCTGTATCTTGAATTTAGCGAATCCTATGAGGTTGAACAAGTTGACTATATAGGTATGAAGGTCGGTGCTTTAACTCAAAATGCAATGGCTCCTCATTTCTACGGATTTACCTGGAGCACGATTGGCGTTGCTACAGAATATGTTAAGGACGCTATCGTTGTTCGTGATTTCAAAAAAACCACAGCTCCTGCTCTATCAGAAACAGAGACTATTATTATTGATGGAACCTGTTTTGAAGTGGATCTGACTTCTGGAGGTGCTGCTGACCTACCCGATGCATTCGAGGGAAAAGCTAAAAAATTAGATTACAAAACAATTAGATATCCCGGCCATTACCAATGGGTAAAAAATACTTTAGATCAAAATAAAGAGAAAAGCAGCGACGAGCAAATCAAATTGTTACAACAGGCAATGGAGGAGCAAATACCTCATATTGAAGACGACCTCGTAGTGATTCATGTTAGTGTTACGGGAAAGGACAGTAAGGGAATTCTAAGATCAATTGAAAAAACTTACTTCATCGGCAATCAAGAAATTGGAAATCACAATCTCCGGGCTATTCAAACAACCACTGCCGCTCCCATGTGTGAGGCAGCAAGAATGTTGCTTGAAGGCGATTATACTGGACCTGTTTTTCAGAGTCAATTGAATCCATTTGAATTTATGGATGGATTATACGTTATGGAGGTATATGGAAATTATTAAGCTCAAAAAAAGAGTTTAAAAAATAAAAAAATGCATCTTTTTCGGATGCATTTTTTATTTTTCAGAAAATTACAACATGACACATCCTACAGATCAAGAAATCATTTCCGGGGGAATCACATTGGTTCTTTCCTTATCCATTTATATTCCTGCATTTTACTATTATCTGAGTCGTACAGAAGAATCCAAATGGCGCTGGGGCCTTTGTGCCTTGTTCACACTCATTGGTTTTCTACTTTGCTATTTTTTTCAACCCATCACAAAAGAGGGATATGTAAACCTTTTGGGAATTGTTGGAGCCGTTTTACTATTTAGTACCTTTTTCATAACAATTCT
>CAZNNX010000188.1:2547-4558 GCA_964574485.1 uncultured Saprospiraceae bacterium
GCGTATGTATTTACAATAACAGGTCATGACCGATTCATAACAATTCTAGATAGTACCAGTTCCTCAAGAATCAACTTATCCAAACTAAAAACCTATCAAATCTTATCGAAGGAGCTGCAGCTAAAAATGGTAGGTTCAAATCCAGAAGAATATAAAAAAACTCCCCCACATCTGTTCAACTTCAATCTTTCAGGGTTGATTCAACAAAAATGGTTTGTAGTTATCACGGAGCATATGGAAAGGATTAATACCCTCAATAATGAATATAAAACAAGATGGCACAAAAAATATGAAATTACAAAAATAAAAAACAGAACAGATCAATGGATCATTCGAAAAAACAACAATGAAACAATGACTACGCATTTACAAAAAATCCTGACTGGGAATAAAGATTTTGATGCTACCATTGAAATTTATTGTAATCAAGAAAATCAAAATCAAAAAGCTTTTCATAACAATGAGATTCAGCAATTACTTCTCGATCATGCGCATTTTTTTCACAAACCATTTTACTTTAATCATAAAGCACAGACGGCAGAATGGATTATCTACCCTTGGTCTTCTCTTACACAAAAAATGAAGCGGGAAAACAATACTTTCATAAATCAGACTGTAATTGAAAATATGAAAACAACCTTTCATATGATAAATGAAATTTTAGTTAGAATTGACCCTTAATTTTTAACCCATTTGACCCATCCCCCCTCTCGTTTCATCATGTAAACCGAAGCAGGTAATTTTTCTATAAGAACAGCATATCCATCTGTTGGTACAATCCACTTTTTACCATCAAGTGAGATCATTTCCACAAAATTTTCCGCTACCCTGTCTTTCAGATAAAGAACATCATGTGCCGGATTCGGAAAGCAATAGGGTTCTTTAGACTCCCACAAATGGGAAACCTGTACTGTATTGAAAAAACATGAGCCATCATCTGCAATCGCATAGGGATCAAAATTTATTGCGTTACTGTCTGTACAACCGTAAATTATACAATCTGATATCAATTGATATACATCCAATTTACCTTGCCCCCAATGTATATTGGGAACATAAGGTACCATAGATAAAACAAATGGATCTACCCGGCTGGAGGCAATCAGTGCAGATTTCAACATAGCTGCATTAGCCCAGGGCCGACATTGAAAATACAGGGCTGCGGCACCTGCTACCATGGGTGCGGCCATTGAAGTTCCTCTATTCGTAACATGCCATCCACCGCGATCTAAAAACGGATACGCTGATTGTCTGTATTGCTGAAGTAACTGAATGGGATTCGCAGAGAGTACCTGCCCACCTGAAGCTGCCAAATCGGGTTTCACCCTTCCATCTCTTGTAGGACCCACACTTGAAAAATGTGAAATACCCGGTGCCGGAAATCCATTGGTTGACAATTGAACAGTATCAGCTGACCAATTTTCCATCATGCTCATGTTTTGATAGGATGCTACCGAAATAACATGCGGTGAGCAATTCCACAAGCCTACTATACTTTGGAAATGGTCTGGATTCACATAATGCGCAACATTTGCATTCATTACCATGTTGGAACTGCCAAGAGTCTGACCCGAAGAATAGATATCCAGCTTACCCTGACCTGATACAGTACATTGCCATTGATCATTGGGTTGAGGTATATTTAGAATGGATATTTGCATTTCATAAACTCCATCATACAAATCAATGGCCCATTCCAAGACTGTATTTGAACTTCCCAAGGGCAAACTATCGCGAAAAATAAGGGGAAATTGCCTTTGAGGAGCAATATGTGTAAATGTCTGAAAAAGTCCTGTTGAAAAAATTTGTTGATTACTGTTTCTATCAATCCATTGAAATGAAAATTCTAAATTTTGAAGATCAGCACTATCGGCAAAGGCACTAAATAAAATAGTATCTCTTCCCCCATTACTCTGAAACCTTATCCGAGCCGTGTCTGTATTTTGGGTTAAATCTGTTCTCCAGTGCATGGGAACTGATCTTGCATTCCCCGCAGCTTGTACTAAAATTC
>CAZNNX010000189.1:0-4544 GCA_964574485.1 uncultured Saprospiraceae bacterium
CTTCCATACCACTTTCTAAGATATCTGAAAGGATTACTGTTTTGCTCTGAATAATACTCAAACTCGATTTTTGATGTTGAAAATCAAGGGCAATTTCCAATCCAGACAAATCATTATTGTAGGTATCGTCAATAATCATACACTGTTGAATACCTGATTTCCATTCCAAACGCATGGGTAATTCTGTGTTTAGTTGAGATACCCTTTCTTGTATGAGCTCATTAGGAATGGATAAATGCTGCATCAGCACGATACAATGAATTATATTTTCTATGATAGCCTGATGCGCATAGGGAAGACGAATGGAGAATGTTTGATCAGAGTCATAAATCTTTATTTCGGTTCCTCCTGTCCATTTTACTTGTTCTATTCTGATTTTTGCTTTTTGATTTTTCCCCCAGGAAATTAATTTTTTTTGCGGGTAAACCCTTTTTATCATTTCATCAATCAGCAAAAAATCACTACAATAGATAATAGACTCACAACTTTCATTCTGAAATAATTTTAATTTTTCAAGAATTTTATCTTTCATATCCTGAAATCCATCATCATGAGCTGTGCCAATATTGGTGAATATTCCAATATTAGGTTGTATGATTTTATTTAATTTTTCCATCTCACCCGGAACTGAGATCCCCGCCTCAAAAATTCCTAGTTGGTGATTTTCTTTTGATAAAAGCACTGATAATGCTACACCTATTTGCGAATTATAACTTTTAGGGCTTTTTACAATATGAAAATCAGGACTCAATAATTGATATAGCCACTCTTTTACAATTGTTTTTCCATTGCTCCCAGTGATAGCGATTATGGGAAAGGCAAATTGGTTCCGATGAAAACTTGCCCATTGCTGTAAGGTTCGTAAAGGACTTTCAACGACGTAGTAAAGAGCATCTTTATGTCTTGTACCTTGAAAAAGATGACTTACTACAAAATGTTTAACCCCTTTTTGGTATAATTCCTCTACATATTGGTGGCCGTCTCTTAATCTCCCTTTTAATGCAAAGAATATTGCCTGCTCGGGTACCAGAACAATGCGGCTATCGATGACGGGATGTAGTTGATACCAATTTTGAAAGGGCAACATGAAATTAAGTTTAAACAAAAATAATACATATTTTTGTTAGCAAATGTATTCACAAGATACAAGATGATTAGATTATTAAGTTTCTTTTGTTTTTTATGCTTATCTGTTAGCTTATGCTCTCAGGATATTATTCCTTTAGAAGCCATACAGTTGATGAAAGCCTATCCGGAACAGATCATAGCTTATAAGGAGAACAGATTGATATGGAAGGATCAAACCAAAAGTGTTTTTGATGATGCTGTGAAAAAAAATAGATTAGAATTATTTGAAAATCCGGATATACAAGATCAGGTAGGAAATATGAAATATCAGGCTTCTTTTCCTATTGTAGCGCCTGATTTTGGTTCTGATCCTGGTAGAATAAGAAATGAATCATTTTTTAAAAAAATGTATGGATCCTCAGAAGAAGAGGTGAAAAAAAATTTAACACGAATCATTTGGTGTCCAAATACTTTGCAAATTCCACTTTGGGTGAGTACAATTAATGAGATCGATAAAAAATTGGTTCAAATCTCAGTGGAATTGGAAAAAGATAGTTCCCTGCTACCTTATTTGAGTGCTCCGGGTGGTACATTTTTGTGGAGATACATAGCAGGTACAAAAAGGTTGAGCATGCATAGTTTTGGCATAACAATTGATATAAATGTTCAATATGCACACTATTGGCGTTGGCATAGTAACGAGACCAATGAATTTGATCAAAAAATCATCCCGTACAAAAACATTATACCTGAAAAAATAGTGAAAGTGTTTGAAGAGAAAGGATTTATTTGGGGCGGTAGATGGTATCATTACGACACAATGCATTTCGAGTATAGACCAGAATTATTACATCATCAATAATTATTTCTTATGAAAAATCTATTTTTTGCCTTTTTGTTTTTGAGCCAGATAACCAATTTATTTAGTCAAGCAGATTGTAATACTTATAATTGGGAAAATTTTGCAAAAGGTTTTGTTGATGCTGTAAAAACCGAAAATAAAGCAAAAATTCAAAGTTTAACCGATTTTACCGTCATGTCTCTTGCCGATTTCAATGAAAATTATGATTTGTTTTTTTTGTCTGAATTCAAAAAGAGAATCCTGAAATCAAAGCTTGAAAATTTGGGACTAAGTACGGAAGAACTAAATGGTTCCAAGGCAACTTGTATCAGAAAATTACTTTTGGTTGTTGAAGAGAAAGATGAAGATGGCGATACGGTAGAATTTTCCAATATTTATTACTTCGGCTGGACTAAGGATGGTTTTAAATTGTTGGCTTTGGTGGAAGCAGACTAAAATTATAAGGTTCGAACAACTGAATTTACTTCCGGCAACTTCTTGATTTCAGAGATAACCCCGTTTAATTGCTCTTTGCTCTGTACTTCTATGCTGATGCGCCCCTCAAAATGGCCTTCAGATCCATTCATAGAAAAGGCTCTCATGTTCAACTTAAGTTTGTTTGCTATAACGTCTGATAATCTCATGATTACACCCATGTCATCCATTCCGGAAATTAATAGTTCAGCTACAAAAGAGCTGCCACCAGACTCAACCCATTCAGCTTTTTTTACCCTATACCCGTAAGTTGCTTGTAAAAATTCAGCA
This sequence comes from uncultured Saprospiraceae bacterium, assembly GCA_964574485.1. Taxonomy (GTDB): domain Bacteria; phylum Bacteroidota; class Bacteroidia; order Chitinophagales; family Saprospiraceae; genus Saprospira. The sequence continues at coordinate 2,675 of CAZNNX010000189.1, forward strand.
TTTTTGCAGGTGTTTCTATGAATTTTTATACCCTGTTTGGTCGTAACATAAGCGAATACATCATCTCCGAACACAGGGTTGCAGCAGGTAGCCAATGAATAAAGATATGTGCTAGCATCAACACCATCTATCAAAAGTTTGGGCTTTTTAAATAGTTTTTTCTTTTGAAATATATCTGGAACTGTTTCTACAACGGGAATCGATTTTTCTTTTTCATCAGTTTCCTTGTTCATCTCTGTTTGGAACCTGCCGTTGTCAATTCTAAGATTTCTCAGCTCAGAAATATTGATCTGTTCAGTGTAAATTCCATAGAAAAGATCTAATCTTGATTGAAGATTGAAATGTTTAACTAAAAAATCAACATTTTCTTCCATGTCAACTTTTAGATTTTTTAATTTTCTTTCAAGTGTTTCTTTTCCGATACTTCCCAACTGTATTTTTTCTTCTTTAATGGCTTGTCTTATTTTTCCACGCGCCTTACCTGTTTTTACTATTTTGAGCCAATCCTCTGTTGGTTTTTGATTGCCAGATGTAATTACACTAATTTGATCCCCATTTTTCAACTCATAACTGAGGGGTACAATTTTTTGCGCCACTTTCACTGCCTTGCAATGGTACCCTACCTGTGAGTGTATATCAAAAGCAAAATCGAGTGCAGTTGCTCCTTTGGGTAAAAATCTGAGGTCTCCTTTTGGAGTAAAAACATAGACTTCTTCTGAGAACAGATTTGATTTAAAGTCATTTAAAAAATCAATGGCATCATGGTTTGGATTTTCAAGGATTTCTCTTGCTTTATTCAACCAATTTTCGAGAATGCTATCTTGTTGTGTAATTCCCTTGTATTTCCAATGGGCTGCATAGCCCATTTCTGCCATCTCATCCATCCTCTCAGATCGAATCTGCACTTCTACAAATCGGCCCTTGGGACCCATTACAGTGGTATGAAGCGATTCATATCCATTAGATTTAGGCATGGAAATCCAGTCTTTTAATCTTTCCGGAACCGGGGTATAGTTATCTGTTATCAGTGAATAGGTATTCCAGCAAGCAGCTTTTTCTTTTTCGTAAGGAACACTCAAAATGATTCTGATGGCAAAGATGTCATATACCTCTTCAAAAGGAACCTGTTTATTTTTTAATTTATTGCTGATGGAAGAGATTGATTTTACTCTACCGTATATCTTAAAAGGATAATTTTCCTTATCAAGAGCCTCCTTCACTGGTTTTATGAATGCATTGACATAGGCTTCCCTGTCTTTATGAGTGTCTTCAAGTTTTTGAATCACAAACTGATATTGTTCAGGTTCAACAATTTTCATTACCAGGTCCTCGAGTTCATTTTTTAAGCTGTAAAAACCAAGTCTGTGAGCGAGTGGTGCATAAATGTATGATGTCTCTGAAGCTATTTTGAGTTGTTTGTGCTGGGGCATTGAACCCAATGTTCTCATGTTGTGCAGCCTATCTGCCATTTTAATCAAAACTACCCTTACATCTTTGGATATGGTTAATAAAACTTTTTTGAAATTTTCAGCTTGCGGGCTATCGCTTACTTTTTCTTTGACATTAGCAAAATCTGAGAACTTGGTTAGCCCGTCAACAATTAAAGCGATACGGTCGCCAAATTCTTTTTTTATAAAATCAATAGTAACAGGTGTGTCTTCAACAACATCATGAAGTAAGGCACTGGTAACTGATGTATGCCCTAACCCCAATTCTACCGCGCAGATTCTGGCCACCTCAATAGGATGCAGGATATAGGGTTCACCTGATTTTCGTCTTTGAAGATTGTGCGCGCGAAAAGCTAAATCGAAGGCCCTCCTCATTTCATTTTCATCTTCAGGTGTAAAACTTACCTTGATTTCAGGTAATA
>CAZNNX010000190.1:0-4512 GCA_964574485.1 uncultured Saprospiraceae bacterium
ATTGGCAATACTTTTATTTCACTTAGCGCTCATATACATGGCCATACAATATCATTCTGGCATTTGGTCGATTTATTGGGGCTTATTGCTGGGACACTGTTTGTTGTCAAGTTATCTGGTTCCTGAGCACAACGGATTACCACATCAGGGAAATATCATGCAAAAGACAAGATCCATGAACGCACCAAAAATCGTAAAATTTATCATGTGGAATATGCCCTATCATGCGGAGCATCATGCTTATCCTGCGATACCTTTTCATGCTTTACCCGCCTTACATAAGGCATTGGAAAAAGATATCCTGAACCAGGAAAATTATTTTGATGTACATGCCAAAGTAGTGAGAGGAAAGTTTTAAAATTCTTCCAGAATTCTTCGCGCCAGCATAATATCTCTGAACAGTTCTTCATTTTCTTCCAAAATTTCAGAGGAGCTGGATAGATTTTCTCCCATATCTAATTGCTGATCCTGATTTTGAGTCAACCATCTGCTGGCAGAATTATCAAGAATTTGATAAATTTTCTTAAGTTTCAAAAAGCTCTCAGCAAATTGTTTCCTTGTTTCATCATCTACTATTTTCAGTTGTTCTGCCAATACCTTCATCCATTTTTTATATGAATCGATTAAAGGAATATCATGGGCGCTAATGGCAGTTTGGGAGGAAATCTGCTTTTGCATTTGCACTAGTTTAGCCATGATTAACTTTATTTTTTGCCCAGGATCAACCTCATTTTGAATTTGTACCTTAGATTGGTCCTCTGCCATATCCAAATCATTGGCACTATCAACTGTTTCTTCCAATTCTGCATCCTCAGCAAGAGTCAATTGCAGGCTTATTCTGATTCTTTCAAAAAGCAAGGCCGCTTTTTCTTGAAGCAATTCTGGATTTGCACCACCATAGATGATTTCCGCTTCAGCCATCCAACCTTCAATACCGTCCTGTTCTAAGGAAAAATAGGCTGCCGCTGTTTTCTTAATGGGGTGAATTTTATCTTTCTTTAGTTCTTTATAAGCTAGTTTTAATTCAGGAATTTTCCGAAAAGGTATGGCAATGGTCATTTTTTTACCATCCAACCGATAATCCATCAGAAATAAAACTCCTTTGGCTTTTTTCCAATTGCTTTTGATTTTAAACAATTTGATATAATCAGTTCTGTTTAAGGTAGGTAAAACAGCCAATGAAAGATCTAAATTATTTGACATGGGTATCTATACTTTATATATAAAAAAAGCCACAAATAAGTGGCTTGCATTTTATTTACAACTTGCTGATTTAAAAATTCTCTCCCAGCGTATTTTTGATCCCTCTAATGAGAACCATATAAATAATGGTTTCCCAACCACATGATCTTCGGGCACAAAACCCCAGGAACGGGAATCTGCGGAGTTATGTCTGTTATCTCCCATCATCCAGTAATAGTTTTGACCAAAAGTATATTCAGAACTGGGTTTTCCGTCAATTGAAAATTCACCGTTTTTAATTTCCAGAGAATGACCTTCATAGGCTGTGATAATTCTTTCATATAGCTCTATATTATTCATGGAAAGTCGTACAGTTGTACCTTTTTGGGGAATCCAAATGGGGCCATAATAGTCATTATTCCAAGGATAGAGCTGATGGTTGTAAGGAAAAATACCGTTGTTATCCAGTTCCTGAGCTGAAGATATTTTCATAAAGAAAGTATCCAGAATGGAACTCAAATCAGATTTCATTTTCTCTGCAATTGCGGGTGAGGTATGAACAATACCCAGGGTTCCTTGAGATCTGGGATCTTCTGTGATTTGATATTTTGATTTAATATACTGTATGTCAATTTGTTTTCCATCTTGAGGTATCAACCAATATTCATTCTGAACACCATCAAACCAGGGAGCTTTATTGCCATTTACAAAGAGTATTCCAGCCTTTACTTCAATTGAATCGCCCGGAACACCCACGCATCTTTTAATATAATGATCTCTTTTATCAACGGGTCGATAAGTGATTTTATCCCGATAATAATTCAACATATTCTGACGGTAGCTGGCTCTTTTCTCACCTGCCGGTACTCTTTTCAATTGATTGTAATAATCATCTCCATAATTAGGAGTTTTCAAGGTGGTATCACCTTCTGGATAATTAAAAACAACAGGATCGTAACGTTCTACTTTTTGCAAAGCCGGAGCTCTCTTATATTTCCAACTCATCCAGGGTAGATAACATTCCCAACCTGTAACCGGCATAACATTATGCAGCAATGGGAAAGAAAGAGGCGTCATTGGCATTCTTGAACCGTAGTGTGCCTTACTTACAAACAAATAATCACCAACCAACAAAGAACCCTCCATAGATGGCGTGGGTATAGTGTAGGCTTCTATCAAAAATAAGCGAATAAAATGAGCCGCAAAGACTGCAAAAACAATTGAATCTGCCCACTCTCTAAGCATTGATTTCTTAGGTATTGGATTCTCTCTTTCATATTTTGTCAAAAGGGTATCATTCTTTTCTTTGATTGCCTTTTTAACCTTAGATTTAAAATCATTCTTAATGGTAAATGCCGGGCCGATATACTTCAGTTGAGAAAGCTCCTTTAGTCGAATGTATGGAAACCAGACAAAAGGCAAAGTAATTGCCATAAAATGATGAAAAAATCTGAATTTACCAAAACTATTATTTAGATCACAGGCTAAATTGGCCATAGTAAATATATTCACTATTGGGATGAAAAACCAAAGCAGGTGCCAATTAGGTCGACCGACAATTTTAAAACAGACGAGCAAATTGAGAAAGGGTACGAAGGCTTTCCAGGAGGCTTCCCCCTGCTTTACAAAATAGGCTGAAAGCCCCCAAAATGGCAATAGATAGCCGAGTAAAAAAACTAAAACATAAAAAATTAAATCTTCTATCATAGGTTTATTTTCTGTAAGAATTAAAAAAAGCATTCCATCTCATCTTCCATACACCCCAAAAAGCCTCACTAAAAATTGCTGTACTCATTTTAGATGCACCCTCAGTTCTGTCTTTAAAAGTAATGGGAATTTCCTTGATTTTAAAACCCAATTGCCAGGCTGCAAATTTCATTTCAATCTGAAATGCATATCCGACAAAACTGATTTTGGAAAAATCCAATTGTTCCAAAAAACTTCGGGAATAACATACAAAACCCGCTGTAGCATCCGCTACAGGCATCCAGGTAATACAGCGAACATAAATTGAGGCGCCTCTTGAAATCAAAATCCTATTCCAGGGCCAATTTACAAGTTGACCCCCTTTTATATATCTTGATCCAACTACAACTCCCGTATTTTTTTCCTGACAAGCAACTACCAGTCTTTCTAAATCCATAGGATTATGGGAGAAATCTGCATCCATTTCACAAATAAAACTATAATCTCGCTCCAATGCCCAAGCAAAGCCACTCAGATATGCAGTGCCCAAGCCTAATTTTCCTTTTCGTTCCATTAGAAATAAACGGTTTTCAAATCTTGGTATAGTCTCTTTCACAACAGAGGCAGTTCCATCAGGCGAACCATCATCAACTATCAATAAATCGAAAGGAATCGGCAAATCCATGACAGCCTGTATAATCTGAGAGATATTTTCAATCTCATTATAGGTGGGAATAATTACAAGCTGAGGATTCAAGAATTTTTTATTTATATTTTTACAAAATTACAAAATAATGGGAAAACAAGAAAGTTTTCATTTGAGCCAGGTATTAATCAAAAGTTAAAAACAATCTCACCCAACCAAGTATAAAGGATTAACATGGGTATCTGTCCAATCAATACACCTGAGATTACAGTTGAATATTTCAAACCAACCACAGCGGCCACATAACATACTAAATCTGTAGGGATCAAAGGAAAAAAACACCAGAAAGACATTAAAAATAAGGATTTTTTCCCAACCAGCTGGGCTTCGAGCTTTTGCATCTGACTGGGAAACTTTCTTTGGAAATAAGCATTCCAACCCATAGTTCCTGCAAAATAATAATAAAAAGTTGCGGAGATACAATTACTCATAAGAACTATAAAGGCAACCATAATCTTAGATGTCGGAAAAAGAGCAAATCCTAAAAAAAGCAAAGGAGTTGGAGGGATAAAAAAGAAAATTCTAATCAATAATATGGAACAGTAAACAAAGACTATATTGGTTTGATAGGAACTAAGAATTTCCTTTAAAAAATCCGGATTCAACCATTGCGGCTGAAGTATTAAAAAAACCGTACAGAAAAGTACTGCCAAAAACCAAAACCAGCCCAATACAAACTTGAGTTTCATTTTTGGACCCATCCCCTATCTGATTTTCTTTAGTTTTGCCATATAAAAACCATCGTAACCAAAATCTTGTGGTAAGATAATTTTTTCTTCTATAAAATGAAAATCATGGCCTGATGAACTTTCTAAAAAACCAGCAATTTGTTGCTGATTTTCAATGGGTAATATACTGCAAGTAGCATAAACCATCTCAGCCCCAGGTTTCAAAATCTTTGTATATTTTTCCAAAAGGGTCCTTTGAAAAGCTATAAT
>CAZNNX010000191.1:0-4440 GCA_964574485.1 uncultured Saprospiraceae bacterium
CTCCAATTCTATTGATGATATGCGTATTATCTGAGTATATTAACCCCCCTAAACCCATATCTAAATCTTTCAGTTTCATCTCAGCACTTAAAATACCTGTAATGGGGGCGTATGGCATAGAAGTCCATTGCCTTTTAAAATTAATATTGATGGAGCCCATCTCCGAATCACCTGTTCTGGCAGGATTATACAAATAAGGATTATAAATATAGGAACTCAAGACAGGTAGTTGCTGACCTTGAAGATACCCTACAATTGAAAGGAATAATATTATGATACAATTTTTCATCTGATTTTGATTTAAAATTAACGTTTAATGGTTACAGCGCCCTTATACTCATTCGTCTCTGTTTGAATGAGAAAATAATAGGTTCCATCTGGTAAGTTTTCCCCAGAATATTGATTTTTTCCATCCCAATCGTTGGCGTAATTATTCGTATTATAAACTTCTAAACCGCCTCTGGAGAAAATTTGCAACGTGTAAGTACCCAAGGATTGTAAATTATCAATTACCCAGGTTTCGTTGACTCCATCTCCATTAGGCGTGAATAAATCTGTAATCACTAATCCATTATCACTTTTCACAACTGTGACGACAACCGAATCAATTGAAGAACAACCATTTTGGTCTGTCACAATCACATTATACGGATAAGTACCTTCAACAGTGGCATTGAAAATAGGATTCTGCAATACATTAGAATTTAAATTTGTTGCAGGAGTCCATAGATAGGAAGAACCTCCGGATGCAAATATCATAAGATCCTGGTTTTGATCTATAGTTGTATCAGTTGAAATCGTTACGCTAGGTAGTGGATTGACTATTAAATCCAGATCAATTACCACTGAACAATTATTTCTGCTTACTTCAACAGAATATCTACCTTGATCATTCAGACTAGCTGGGGAGATTGAAACAATCCTAGAATTATTTGCAAATCCATTTGGTCCAGACCAAGAATAGTTGGCACCGAACACGTCAGCTACCTCTAGAATCGCAGTACTACCATCACAAATGGGACCATTCACCTGGGCTAATCCAACCACAGGTAAATTGGTAATGTCCACGAGTAATGACAATGGCAGAGAACTACAACCATTTGTATCAGTAACTATCAAAGTATAAAATCCTTGATGATCATTTTCAGTAACATTGAGAATTTGTTCATTTGAATTACTGGAAGTGAATCCATTTGGTCCAGACCAATTATAAACCCAATTTATATTAGATGGTGCAGTTAATAATAAACTATCTCCTTCACAAAGTGGACTATTGCTAGCAATTGAATTCAGAACAGGTAAATCATAAACGATAAGGTTGGTTGCATTTTGCACTGAACTACATCCATTTACATCAATAACTACAGCATAAGAACCTGCATCATTCAATCCAATATTTTGCAACATCAAAGTTGCATTAGTAGAACTAAACCCATTAGGACCCGTCCAATAATAATTAGCCCCCTGTACTGCATTAGCTTGAATGAATACGGTTTCACCTAAACAGGCTGGTCCATCATTCTGAACTACCGGAATGGCTGGAGAAGAAACGACTGAAACCGAAACTGGATTTCCGACAGAATTACAAAGCCCATTGGATGCAGATACCAAATAAGTATAATTTCCAGTATTCAAGACTCCCAAATTAAATACAGTATTTGTTGATCCATTTTGAGTAAATCTGGAAATTTCTACACCATTCAAATCTGAAATTATAATGTCTCCAAATCCGGAACCGAAAACAGAAATTTCTACTGAATCGGTGCTACAAAAACTGGAACCTAATGCATTAGGAGCTTGAGGGATTGCGTCAACAATAATTTGAGCTGTAGCCAGCGTACTTTGACATCCAAAAATATCTGTTTGAGAAAAATAATAAACTGTATTCTGACTCAATAGAGGTGTTTGAAAACTATTACCAGAACTTAACAATACAGATGCTGCAGGATCTTGATACCAATTTACACCTGAAACTGCACCCGGTGCTGTTAAGGTTGAAGAAGAACCAGAACATACAGTATCTTGAATTGTTGCCAAAGTATTGGGTAAAGGCAGTACCGTAACCGGCAAAGCAACAAGATTACTTCTACAACCGTTTAGATCTGTTTCAGAGGCAAAATATTGAACATTTTGAAAGAGATTAGGCGTTTGAAAGCTTGTACCTGAGCCAACACTCGAATTTCCAGAGGCATCCAAATACCATTGTACGTTTCCAGTTACTGAATTGGCTGTCAGTGTTATACTGCTACCATAACAAACAGAGTCTGGATTTACAATGGGACTAAGCGGTAAGGAAAGAACTGTTACTTGTGCTGTACTGGTATTACTTACACAGCCATTGTTGCTAATGGCTACAACATAGTAAGTTTGATTACTACCCAAAGCACCCGTATTAAATATAGTTCCTGTGGCAACTCCAGTAGTCAGTGTTGAATCAGAATACCAGTAGATATTCCCTACCCCAGTCGCATTTAGCAAAGCACTATTTCCGGCGCAAATAGTCGCGCTTGTTACAACAGGTGTGGGTGCCTTAGGAAATACCTCCAGTACAACAGGAGTTCTGGACGAAATACAGAGACCATTCTGTTCTTCCACATAATAAGTATAAGTCCCGGCATTTAATGCTCCGGCGTTGAAATTGTTCCCAATATAAACCAATGTACCTGAGCTCAATTGATCATACCAAAACAACTGATTGGTTTGTCCCGAAGCAATAAAAATGGCACTATCACCTTCACAAATATCATTGGCTGTAGCTAAAGGAGAATTGGGGATGTTATTTACCAAAACGGTGACAGCCTGTACGTTACTAGAACAATTGGAGGAATTGGTCTCTACCGCATAAAAATTTGTATTCTGATTTAAAATGCTGGTATTAAAGTTTGCTCCACTGCCTACTAGATTCGTTAAAGTAGGATCTGAATACCAATTTATAGTTCCCCCTGAGCTGGATGAAACTAAATTTGCAGACTGACCCGCACAAATAGTATCTGATGTCAGAACTAAATTTCCTGGATTTAAATTAACTGTTACGAGAACGGTAGTAGAAGCACTTTGGCAACCATTTGCAGCTTGCAGATTTATGTAATAATTCGTGTTGGTAGTTAGAACACCCGTATTGATTACAGAACCAGTGGAAAGCAAATTATTTAGCCCGGGATCAGAAAACCATTGTATCAATCCGTTACCTGTAGCATTTAATTGAGTTGAATTACCAGAACAAATACTTGTTCCAGATGCCGTAGGAGCAGCAGGTATACTATTAACCGTCAATGGAACTAAAGTGCGCGTTGATGTACAGTTTGCATTGGATTCTGAAATATAATAACTATAATTTCCAGCTGCGAGTACACCCAAGCTATAATTATTACCTGAGGCTAAAACTACACCACCTGTTGCCGTACTATACCAATTGATATTTCCACCAGATCCAAGGGCAGTTAAAACGATGCTATCACCAGCGCAATAGTTTCCATTAGGAGCTGCTTGCGGTGCAAGGGGTGCCTGATTAACAAAAGCTGGCACTGCGGTTAAAGTAGTTAAACAGGTTCCAATGCCCTCGCCCACATAATAAACATTGGGTTGATTCAGTACAGTGGTTGTAAAACTAGATGTTCCTCCCACGGTAGTTTGTAAAGGTATTTGTCCTAAAGGATCGGCGTACCAAATCAACGATCCAGAACCTGTTCCGGTTGCGGTCAGTGTGGCTTGTTCTCCAGCGCAAATCGTATCACCCTGAGCTATTGGACCTACGGAAGTTGCTACTACAGTAAAACTAAAATAAACAGGTACAGACCATCCACAGCAATTAGTGAAGGTTCTAAGTCTGACTCTATAGTTTGTTGTAATTCCCGTAATTGGCGTGATCCAACTAGCTACCGAAGTGGTAAAAATTGCAGTTGGCGTTGTTGTTAATCCACTTGTTGGAATAATTACCCACTCGTACTGAGTTCCAGGAGTTGAGGTACTCATAGAGAATACATTTCCTTCACAAACAACATTTTGCATAGCACTATTAAAAACAGGAAGGGGTCTGCTGGTAAATACCCCTACATAATTTTCATAGGTCGTTCCACTCAGATTTAAAGTATAATTTCCAGTATTGGATACACCAACAATAGCATTATTGCTAGTATTTGTATAAGAAGTTTGTCCTAAATTTAAATCTTCAATAAAATTCATACCTGTTGGTAATGTCCATGTTCCTGCAGATGAGCTGATAGCTATTTCGGAATTCGTACAGCCTCTGTGCACTGCAGTAACTGTTGGATTTACCGGAATAACAACAGAGGGAGAAGAACCTATTCCATTAGAAGATAGTTGTGAACTGATTCCGTTGGCTCCGTTTCCACCTTGCCCACCATTACCTCCGTTTCCTCCGTTTCCTCCAGCTCCCCCTTCTCCAATTTCTGCGGTACATGTTGTGTTTCTTGGACCACC
>CAZNNX010000192.1:0-4381 GCA_964574485.1 uncultured Saprospiraceae bacterium
GCCAGCACTGATTAACTTTCCGTCCTTCTTACGCCAAATAGAAGAACGAAAGTATTTGTTTTGATCGTTCCATTCTACTCCCATGTCTTTAGGAGTAATTAGAACACATTCATCTCCTGCAATTACGCAGTCTTTGAAATTAAACTGCTCTGGATCTGGCTGTCCTATATCATACAGGTTCATATGCAATGATGTGATGTTTCCTAGAAATTTCCGGGAGCAACTTGAAACACAGTGAGTCCCAGCTCTCTAAGATGATCTACTACCTGATTGCGATCGTCAAGCACAAACTGCACATAATAGTTGGGAAGAACATTTTCTCTATAGATCTCTTCCTTTACAATTGAATCCTTTCGTCTGTCTTTAGACTTTCTCATAAACAAAGGATACCCCTGTGTAAACCCGCTTTTGTCTCTCAGCCAACGCTCAGTTTCTTCTCTACAAGAATCTTCTCTGCCGCTTACGAAGACGATATTAAATCCAGCCCTTCTCATGCTATTAAGGCATTCCCAGACTGGGTTATTAACTTCATCTTCATAGACCTTATGAAACTCAAATGGCCCTCGCTTACCTTTCATCAAAGCCAAGGTACCGTCTAAATCACAAACTACACACTTTGGTTTCTTAGGATCATTAACGAAAGGTTTATCTTCTTTTTGTAGAGGTTTTACGTATTTGTTATACATATCAACAATAACATTATCTGGAACTCTAGCTTTACCAGTTCTAGCTGCATTACGTTTAAGACATTCCTCTAAAGAAACATCAAAGTACTTAATTTCAAAATCAACATTACACATATTAGCTAACTGTCTTACTCTAGTTTCATGATACTGAGCAAAGTTAGTATCATCTACAATAACGTTCAGCTTCTTTGCTAAAGCATCTTGAATGATACTATCTCTAATAGAAAGTACGACATCTTCTCTATCTTTAGACCATTTACTATTATGAAGCATAGATCTAAGATCGTCTTTGTTAACACGAATCCAATTAGAATTGTTATTAACAATATCTAGAGACCAAGTACTCTTCCCTGAAGCTGGGAGACCTTTAAGAAAAACAATTTTAGGCATATTTTTATTCCTCACACGAGCAGTTATTTTCGTAATCTTTCAATTCTTGTTCAGTTCTATCACGTTGTTTCTTGTCGAAGAAAGTTCTATTTTCCACACACCAAGAACATTCTCCATGGTTTCTACAATGCGGATCAAAACTTTTAGATCCTCTAAACATCTTTCGATATTCCTTTTTGTATTCGATTGCTTTGTTTAGACTCATATTTTTATAAAATATACGGACTCTCCCGTTGGTCACACCACTACCCCAACATGATAACCTATTGGTTTAATAAATCAAGGCTCAACAGCATCAAACTATTGGCAGGTGTCGCACTCCAATTGGAGGAGTAAAGTCTAGTCTCTCCCAGTGTCACACAATTTGTATCGTCCGAGTTTTCCCAGACCGTTCTACTCCGAGATTTCCCAGAGAAGGCATGTGTCGCAAATTCGGTAGGATTTACAAGCTAATACATTCCAATTATAGCTTAACCTATTACCAGTGGGTTTTTGGTTACCGAAACTATTAATAAGATTCTAACACACTTTTATGATTTGTCAAATTTTTTTATCCCTCAAAATCAGGAATTCTTTGTGAAATCAAAGCGTCCTGTAGCAAATATTCCAACAAACGCATTTCTGGAACAACCGGAGATGGTTGTAGATATTTCTGAAATTTATTTAAACTGGGATACTTTCTAGTGGATTGTAATAGATTAATAAAGTTTTGATATCCCATATTAAATCCTCCGACTTCTTGGATATATTCATCATAATCATTTTCCCCAAATACAGGCGGATTATTAGGATCGTATGATGAACTCTTACCCGAACGTTTTTCTAATGTATTGAAGAAATCTGATAAATATAAATCTAATGCACTTTCTTCGTTAAGTTGTTTTCCTTGGGATAATCTTTTAAGATGATTTAAACCACCAGAATCCAACCAACTAAAAGATGATTTACTACTTTCATAAGCTTCCCAAATAAGTGTTTCGTCGTTCATATTAATATTTAATCAATGTAATTCTGATTGATAATCTTTACACTAAGCATTTTTTGTAAACGATAACTATACATTAAAGTTCCATCTTCTCTCAATCCTCTGAATACTGCCCCTTCTGCCGGTTCTTTATTTTCATACTGTAAAGTATTAACATATTCTTGAAGAGTGTCAATAGTCATTTTTTGAAATTCATCGTTATTCCAAACAGTATCAACTTGAACATGTGGAATATCATCCATTTCTAACTCTTCTGGGATTTCTCGGTAATATGTATTAGTATTCAGATCTTTATAATTAAAAACAAAGAAATTAACTTCTTTTAGACCCATAGGATTCTTCTGAATACCGGGTCCGCAAATTTCACCTTGAATAGCACAACCATTCGGCATTCTATTAGATAGATCATATTTACGTGCCATTTGCCAATGAGCATTATTTTCGGATTCTTTAAGCTCTAAATTACGAGAACATACATAAAATTTACCATCGTTATCTTTAATATACGTTGCACTAGTACCGTCCATTTTAATGGTAGATTGTACCATAGAAGCATTCTTCAATTCTTCTAAAACTTCGATATTAGATTTTAAATTATCTTCATCAGTTTTTGATACAAAATGTGATGGGAAATCACCAGCTATTACACCGGCCAAATTAGACGGAATAGGTCTTTCATATTTGGTGATACCTAATTTCTGAGCAATGTAATTACTTTCATCCTCAGAAGATTCTTTTCTATCAACTAATGTTGATGGAAAAATTAGCCCTTGTGAAACTGTTCCACGTAATTTAGCGGTCCTAACCCGAATAGGTTTTTGGGGATCATTTTTGTCCCACAAAAACTTATTCCATTCTGCTGGTTGAATAACCGTGTCAATAGGAACAAAAATTACAAGATCCCCCACTTTATACTCATTTTTACGAATTACACTTTGCCACCCTTGAACACGTGCAAGCTCAATTCGATCTGCACCTTCAATCGGGAGAATTTCAGTAATCTTTTCAAATGATGCTAGTTTCATTTTTCCATCATAAATGAAACTAGAAATATGTCAAGGAAGAATCAAGAAATTTTATCGAAAACCACATCAATATCTGTTTTTGTACTAATTAATCTGGCTTCTATTTTATCTTTAACCATTTCTAATGATGATCCTAATTCGTTTATTTTAAACTGTAATCCAGATATGATAACATCTTTTTGTTTTAACTGTTCATTTAATGAATTACGTTCATCTATGGTTCTTTGTAAAGATGAACGTAATGTTTCGTATTGATTATCACCTATACTCTCATTAGAAACTATGTCATTTACTAATTTTTTATTAATAGTTTCTAAATTTAATACTTTAGATTCCAATTCAGCTAGTTTAGTCTGTAATTGTCCATTTTCTACTTTAGTTTTATTGTATTCTAATTCTAAAAGAGTTGATGAATTGCTATTTTGTACTTCAAATAAATATTGATTTAAATTTGAAATATTGGAATTTGAAAAATTAATTAAATCTTGTAGTATGTTGGTAAATCTTTGAGTATCCATATAGTTTAGTATAACTATTTAATCTAATCAATAATTTTCTATAAAAATGTATACTTTTGTATAAAAGTATCTAAATTATTTTAATGTATACATGCAATGTTTGTAACAAAGAATTTGAAAGATCGTCTCAGCTAAATGGTCACAGCCATACCCACATTAAAAGCAAAGCCCATCTCTTTTATCTAGCAAATCCAAAGCCATGTGAAGAGTGCAAAAATAACATTGATTGGAGAATTGTTAGAAATAAATCTAAAGCTAGATTCTGTAGTTTAAGTTGTGCTTCAAAAAATAATCGAAGAAAATCTAAATTAGAACACAAAAATGACACCGAATTAGATAAATAATTATGTGATCATCAAATCCTCTAGACACAAAATACATCCAAATGCTGACAAATCTCAGCGTTTGCAATGCTTTGTAGATGATTACAAAAGATTTGTATCTCAAATCATAGACCACGTTTGGACTGTTGGATACAACGAATACCACCCAACAAACAACAAATACAATCACCCTAAGTTCTTTGATAGCACATTCTTATCAACTTTCAATACTTCTTTGGGTGGAATGTTGAGACAAACAGCAGGACTTCAAGCTCTTGCAATGCTTAAATCTTCTACAACGAAGCACTCAAAGAGAGTGTATATGCTCAAAAAACTACAGCAGAAAACAAATAAGACTGAAAAGGACTTAGACAGTATCAAACGTTTGCAATCTAAAATCAACAGTTCTAGTTTAGTTAAACCTTCTGTGTGTGAGAAATTTAAAATAACTATA
>CAZNNX010000193.1:0-4330 GCA_964574485.1 uncultured Saprospiraceae bacterium
ATTTTTACTGCAACAAATTGAAAAAGAAAGTAAAAACTGAAAATTGGGATTTATAATTTTTGACCAAGCCTACAAGTTGTTTTGCACGAAGTTCAACCCTTCAATTTCCTAATAGTCACATACTCAATCATCGAATTATAGCTGCATCTTTCGTCTGTAAGGGGAGCTGATAAAAAGATAAAAGGGTTATACTTGTATAGTGTAACCCTTTTTATATGAAAAAACATATTTTATTTATTTTAACTATTTTAAGTTTTGTTTCGCCTTCATTTGCCCAGAAAGAGAAAGTGATTTATAAAACAATTGCTGATAGTTTTGAAGCAAACTATAATGCAGACAATTTTGAACCAATCTTTGCAACCTTTTCAATAGAAATGCAAACTGCATTACCGATTGAAAAAACCAAAGAATTTTTAAGTAGCCTAAAATTACAAGCAGGGAAAATAACCAAACGTGACTTTATAAAATATGAGAACACTTACGCTTCATATAAGACCATATTTGAAAGGGCATTATTTGCATTAAATATTTCTGTTGACAATAATTCCAAAATCAATGGTTTGTTTGTGAAACCGTTTAAAGCTGACAGCCTTCCAAAAATTGAAAAAAATAAAACAAAACTAATATTGCCTTTTAATGGTGAATGGACAGTTGTTTGGGGTGGTGATACAAAAGAACTTAATTATCACGTAGAGAGTGAAGCTCAAAAAAATGCCTTTGATATAATTATTACAGACAATAATGGAAAATCGTTCAAATCGGATGGGGCAACTAATGAAGATTACTATGCCTATGGAAAGGAAATAATTTCACCTTGTGATGGCGAAGTAGTTCTTGTTGTTGATGGAATTAAAGATAATCTACCAGGGACATTAAATCCAATTTACATTCCTGGTAACACGGTAATTATTAGAACTGTAAATAATGAATACTTGTATTTTGCTCATTTTAAACAATACTCAATTGTTGTAAAACAAGGACAGATATTAAAACAAGGCCAACTAATTGGGTTATGTGGAAATTCGGGGAACTCCTCAGAACCTCATCTCCATTTTCATATTCAAAACGTTGAAGATATGAATATTGCAACAGGGGTAAGATGCTACTTTGATAAACTAAAAGTTAATGGACAAATTATATCAGATTATTCACCAATTAAAAAAGATAGAATAAAGAACATAAATTAAAATATAAATATACTGTTCTTGATGATATTTTACTACTTCCTGCAAATTGATACGAAGTTCAACCCTTTAATTTCCTAATAGTCACATACTCAATCATCGCCTTGTAGCTGCATCTTTCGTCAATAAGGGGAGCCATATTGGACAAGGCGACAGAAATGTCGCCCTTTTCTATGTCTATCAGTTAGTTAGGAGTACTTCATCTTTCACTTTATATTGTTGAACTTTTTAACCGGCAAGTTGAATTAGTTTATCAACTGCATCTGGAAGTCCAGCTTTGATTTTTTTACCAATAACATTTGAAAACAAAAAAGTCATTAATCCCGTCATTACAACTTTGTGTGTGATTTCAACTCCATCTGTGGCTTCTGTTATTGTATGGATAAAGTCCATTTTGCAAAGTGGTAAATTACTTCTGTTTGTAAATGATTTAAATTTTGTGCACTCAATGATTTCAAATGTAGCTTTTGGTCCTCCCACTGATTTCAAAACTCCTTTAGTTCCTGTTTGAAATTCTCCAAGAATCTTTGAATTTTCAACTTGTGTGTCCCAAAGTTTCCAATTAGGAACATCTGACCAAAGTTTCCAGATTTGTTCTTTCGATGCTGTTGTTTTACGACTTGCTTCTGTTGTCCACATTTTAGTTTTATTATATGATATTACTATACTACAATTTAAATTACTGATTTTTATACTTCACGAAAGGAAATATGAGAAAAATACAAGAAAAATGACCCATCATAAGAAGAGATTTCGATACCTAAAAAAAATCAGTAATTGTCCTCCTGCAAATTTACACGAAGTTCATCCTTTTAATTTCCTGATTGTCACATACTCAATCATCGCATTATAGTTGCATCTTTCGAGGAAAAAGGGAGCAAGTAAAAAGATAAAAGGGTTATACTTTGATAGTATGACCCTTTTTTCAATCATTTAACACCTATTATTTACCACATCGTCCTTGAACTGCATTATCTGTTTTTTCATTTCGCGGATCTCTTTCATCCTACGCTCAAGGGACAGCAACTTCTCATCTAAAATTTGAAGCTTTTCCTTTTTTGAGTACTTCCGGTTATACCACGCATCAATAATTTGGCCGATTTCTTTTATAGTGAAGCCGACCGATTTAGCATCACTAATAAATTCAAGTTTTTCAACAGCTGCCTCGTCATAATGGAAGTAATTGTTAGATTTTACGGACTCGTCTCTTCTACCAGCAATCAAACCCGACTTCTCGTAGAAGCGAATGGTATGAACTGAAATACCTGTTTTTTTCGATAATTCATTTATTAACATACAGCAAAAATAAGGAGTTGAAAAATAAATATGAACCATAGACTATACTCTACTGTTGCCTGTTCGCTTGGAAGAGTCTATGTTTGCCACATCATAAAAAAATCCCCTATGAGAAAAACAATTTTTATAACAGGCGCGAGTACTGGCATTGGCAAGGAGACAGCAAAATTCTTTCAATCAAAAGGCTGGAATGTAGTCGCCACCATGAGAAGTCCTGAACAAGAAACAGCACTCAAAAATTTAGATAATGTTCTTGTAACGAGACTGGATGTTTTAGACTTGGATTCCATAAATCAGGCCGTTGCCGAAAGTATCCAAAAATTCGGAGGAATTGATGTGTTGGTAAACAATGCAGGATACGGGGCATACGGACCATTAGAATCCTTCCCAAGAGAAAAGATCATACGTCAATTCAATACCAATGTCATTGGCCTGTTAGACGTGACAAGAGCAGTACTTCCTCATTTTCGAGCAAACAGAAAAGGTATCATCATTAATATTTCCTCAATGGGTGGAAGAATAACTTTTCCGCTGGGCTCTTTATATCACGGGACAAAATTTGCCGTCGAGGGAATTTCAGAATCACTGAGATATGAAGTAGAGCAATTTGGTGGGCGAGTCAAAATAATCGAACCAGGAGCCATCAACACGGATTTTGCCGGACGCTCCTTTGATTTTCACAACGATGAAAAATTAGAAGCCTACCAAAACATAGTCAGCAAGATATTGTTAACCTTCCCTAAAATGATTAAGAATGCATCGAATACGAATGTAGTTACAAAGGTTATTTATCAAGCGGCAACTGATGGTTCTCGTAGATTACGGTATATGGCCGGAAAAGACGCTAAACTGTTCAATCTTTTCAATAACCTTTTCGGACATAATTTCATTAACAAATTGAATAGGCAATTTTTCAAATTATGAAACAACCTCCTGTAATTTTAATGGAACTAAGTATCTGATTTACCAATAATTATAAAGTTCAAACATTTTCAAATAGCTGCATCTTTCGTCAATAGGGGGAGCCACACTGGACAAGGCGACAGAAATGTCGCCTTTTTATTTGTCTTTCAGTGAGTTAGGGTAGTTGCATACTTTGAAAAATATTATCTAATTTGAATTACTGATACAAGTATTCTAATGAGTGATCTACAATATTTAGAGAGCGCCAAGAAGGAATTTGGATATTATAAACTACTGGGTGAAAAAACATTTTCTCAACTAACAGACGAACAGTTGTTTATTGAGGCTAATAGCGAGAGTAATAGTATTGCAACAATTGTAAAACACTTACGGGGGAATATGCTTTCTCGTTGGACTGATTTTCTAACTACAGATGGTGAAAAAGAATGGAGGAAAAGAGACGAAGAATTTGAAAATGACATCAGCACTCGTGAAGAATTATTACAAAAATGGCAAGAAGGATGGTCTTGTTTATTTAAGGCACTTGATTCAATTTCTGATGATGACTTATCAAGAGTTATCTATATAAGAAATCAAGGCCATACTATTTTAGAAGCAATCAATAGACAACTTTCGCATTATCCTTATCATATTGGTCAAATTGTTTTTATTGGAAAGATGTTGAGCGATAAGAATTGGAACTCATTGTCTATTCCCAAAGGGGGGTCAAAAGAGTACAATCGAGATAAATTTTCTAAACCTAAAACTAATATTAACCATTCAATTTCTTGATAGTCACATACTCAATCATCCCGCTATAGCTGCACCTTTCGTCAAATAGGGGGCAGATATAAATATAAAAGGGTTATACTTGTATAGTGTAACCCTTTTTTATATTAAGACAATGAGCTGCAAAACAATCTTATATATCGCAATGTCAGAAGATG
>CAZNNX010000194.1:0-4303 GCA_964574485.1 uncultured Saprospiraceae bacterium
ACAGTGGCGTCTATGCCTGGTATGCTGAAGTCGCTTTCATTGATGGACAGCTCCTTATCTTCAGAGGTGATGTTTCTATCTTGAGGTAAGAATTAAATGCTTTTCCAACTAAATTATTGTTAATTTCGTCTTAAAATCTGGTGTATCATTTTTCATATATTATGCGTTTCTTAATACTTATACTTTTTATTAGTGCTTTTGGCGGAAACTTACTGGCTCAATCTGTTATTTCAGGTAAGATTACAGACAAAGCCACGTCTGAAGCAATGATCCAGGCTACTATTGGTGTAAAAGGGGGTTCTGAGGGAACTGTTACCGACCTAGACGGAAATTATACATTCACCATAGCTGCCGGAAAATATACAATTGAGGTGAGATATGTTGGATATCAGAATATAGAAAAAATAATTGAGGTGGATGGAATTAATCCTGTTCAATTGGATTTCGAAATGACAGGTGAATTAGTGAGTGATGTTGTGATTGTGACAGAGGGGAAGTATGAAAAAAAATTAGAGGAAAGTACCGTTTCTGTTGATGTTGTCCGGGCAGATCAAATTCAAAGGAATAATGTCAGATCATTGGATGATGTAATATCAAAGGTTTCCGGGGTGCAAATCATGGATGGGCAAGTAAGTATCAGAGGTGGTGCCGGATATGCATACGGTGCAGGTAGCAGGGTATCTCTACTTATTGATGGCCAGATATTGCTATCAGCGGAACTTAGTGATATGAAATTCAATTTTGTCCCTATGGAAAACGTAGAACAAATTGAAGTGATCAAAGGATCTGCGTCCGTTCTTTATGGTTCTGGTGCGCTCAACGGTGTAATAAATGTCCGAACAGCTTATCCAACTTTAAAGCCTTACACAAGCTTTACAACCTATGCAGGGATTTATGACAACCCTCCTGTAGATTCAATGAGATGGTTAGATCCCAAAAAAGAGCCTTATGAGCAGCCTATGTTTACCGGAATCTACTTTGCTCACAGGGAAAAACTGTATAAGAATTTTGATCTAGTCATTGGCGGTAATATCCATTTAGAAAATGGGTATATTAAAACGATTGATGAAAGAAGATTCAGGTTTAATGTCAACACGAGATACGTTCATCCTAAAATGGATGGCAGACTTAGTTTTGGAGTCAACTCAAATGTTATGTACTATGAAGTTGGCACTTTTTTTCTCGCTCAAAACATGAGAAATAATGCATACAGAAATGTATCAGAAGGGGGTAGAGACAGGTATTTTTCAACAACAATTGACCCTTATATTACTTATTACGACCCTTGGAAAAACAGACATGATTTAAGAGGCCGTTGGTACTTAATCTCCATGCCAAGAGACCCATTTTCTTCTGATGGTCATTTATTCAGTACGGAATATCAATTTCAAAGAGACTTTAAAAACAATTGGAAACTTAATCTAGGTACTCAGTTTCAGCATTTTTTCACTCAAAGTATTTTGTTTGATGATAATGTAACCGCTCCCGGTGAAGATGACAGAGGAACCTTTAGTGGAAATTCTATCGCTTTTTATGGGCAGCTGGAAAAAAAATTCTTTGACAGGCTGAATATTGTTGTTGGAATGCGCTGGGAAGGTTTTTTTATTGGAGGTAAATTTTTACCTATAAACTATCCGCTACCGAGGTTTGGCCTAAACTACAGTGCATCTAAAAATGATTTTATCAGAGCCTCTTTTGGTACTGGATTTAGGTTTCCTTCATTTGCTGAAAGATTTATTAATGAAAGAATTCCTGTTAGTGCCCTTGACATCAGTGTTTTCCCAAATCCAGATGTAAAACCTGAGACAGGTTGGTCTGCAGAGCTGGCCTATAGAAGAACTTTTAAAACCAATTCATTTAAAATGTATGCTGATTTTGCTATGTTTTGGATGGAATACCAAAATATGGTTGAATTTAGTCTCGGTTTTTACAATGAGGTTCCCGGTGTACATCCGGCAGGATTGGGTTTCAAATCGCTTAATGTAAGTCAGGCTCGTATCGCTGGATTTGAGATTTCTACCCAGGCAGAAGGTTACATAGGTAAATTTCCTGTTCGTGTATGGGGTGGTTATACATTCAGTTTCCCTGGTGATCTTGAAGGCGATACCACGCAAAGGAATGTCGGCATTTATCTGCAAAATATGTTTAGTGCATTTGCAAACGGAATCAATCCAGACAGTGCCAATATTTACACCAGGGTGTTGAGATACAGAAGTTTACACACGGTTAGGTTAGATGTAGAAACCGAATTTAAAGGATTTACCTTGGGTATGGCTGCCAATTTCACCAGCCATGTTCATAAAATTGATTTTATACTCGACGTAGCGTCTCCTGGGGTAAATAATTTTAGAAAAATACATAACAAAGGATTTACTATTTTTGACCTGAGAATTGGATATAGATTCAATGAGCGGCAAAATATAAATTTCATTATCAACAATCTACTTAATACTGAGTACGCCATCCGTCCGGCCCGGATGGGTGCCCCCAGAACTTTTAGTATCAAGTATACACATATCTTTTAGCGAAATTTACTTTAACCTTTTAAGAATCTATAGCATGATACCATAATCTGCTATCATTTTTCTCAGATTAATTACAGCATAACGCATTCTTCCCAGTGCAGTATTGATACTTACGTTTGTCATTTCTGCAATTTCCTTAAAACTATAATCTGCATAGTGACGCAACATGATGACCTCTCTCTGGTCTGTTGGAAGTAGTGCTACCAATTTGTTAATTTTTTCATAGCTCTGTTCCTTGAACATTTTTTCTTCACGACTTTCTTCGTAGTAACCTTCTTTTTCATAAACCAAAGGGTTATCGTCACCACTTTGATGCGGATACCTTTTATTTTTTCTGAAACGATCTACACAAATATTGTGTGCAATGCGGATGGCCCAGGGCAAAAACTTACCCTCATCATTATATTTTCCTGCATTGATCGTTTCGATTATCTTAAAAAAAGTTAATTGAAAAATTTCATTTGCTTCGTCTTGATCTCTTACAAAGATAAGAATCGGTGTAAAAATTTTTTGTTGGTGTCTGAGTACAAGTACGTCGAAAGCTCTGTTGTCTCCATCGATATAAAGTCCAATCAGCACACTGTCTGTCATTTTGAAGTAATCCATAGCAGTAAAGATTTACAGGTTAGTAAATAGGTAGAAAAATAAATAATGTAAATCTTGAAGCAATAGGCGCTTTTTTTTGTTTAGTTAATGATTCTTTTTTTTTAATCTACTTTACCCTTGGGCTCAGCTCTTGTTTTTTTTATTTTTGGGATAATTATTTCCCTTGTTTTTCTAATTATACGTTGAATTTGTAGCAAGGTTTCAAAATGACAAAAAAAAATAAAATTATTTTAAAAGGTGCTCGCATCAATAATTTAAAACATATTGACATTGAGCTTCCTCATGATCAGTTGATCGTAATTTCAGGTGTATCCGGTTCGGGAAAATCATCTCTCACCATGGATACAATTTATGCTGAAGGACAAAGAAGATATGTGGAAAGTTTGTCTTCTTATGCAAGACAATTTTTAATGCGAATGAAAAAACCGGAGCTGGATCTTATAACAGGTTTGGCGCCAGCTATTGCAATTGAACAAAAAGTTGGCAATAAAAATGCCAGGTCAACGGTGGGAACCCTCACTGAAATTTATGATTATATACGTATGCTCTATGCCCGTATTGGCATCACCTACGATCCTATTACAGGAGAAATTGTTCGGAAACAAAATGTATCAGATATTGTAGATTATATTTTTACTTTGGAAGAAAATTCCAAGGCCTGGATTACAATACCGATTTCAAAGAAAGAAATTGAGCTCTCACATTTCGAAATGTTAATCCAAAGAGGATATGCACGCCTATTTAAAGGTTTTGAAATGGTTAAAATTGAAGATGTCTTAGATCAGCTGGACAATTTACATAATACCAATTTATCTCTTATCATTGATCGATTTGTTATTGAGAAAAATGATTCGGAAAATGCAAAAAGAATTGCAGACTCCGTTGATTTGGCGCTTAGTGAAGGGAAGGGTCTATGTGAGATAGTAACTGAAAACAGTCGTATGTCATTCAGTACCAGATTTGAATCTCATGGCATTGTATTCGAGGAACCAAGCCCACATCTATTTAATTTTAATAACTCTTACGGTGCCTGTACTGTTTGTGAGGGATATGGCCAGGCGCTGGGAATTGATGAACAAAAAGTAATTCCAAACCAAAACAGATCTATTCTGGATGATGCGCTGGCCTGTTTTAAAGGAGAAAAACTAAGTTGGTGGAAAGATGAACTAGTA
>CAZNNX010000195.1:0-2742 GCA_964574485.1 uncultured Saprospiraceae bacterium
ATTAAAAATCCACAGGGACCTAATAGCGGTGATACCAGGGTCATACGTGGTGGCAGCTGGAGCAGCGGCGCTGACGACTGTCGTGTAGCTAACCGCTTCATCTGGTACCCCGACTTCAGGATCATCAACTTCGGCTTCCGCCTTGCTCTCCCAGTTGAATAGCGGAATAGATTCATCCTTTTAAGCTAAAAAAGGCTGCCCCAAAAGGCCTTGAGGGACGAAAGGCAAAGGGATGGCTGAGCGAACATATTACTTTTTGCACAATAGTTTCGGTTTTGCATCGTTTCAAAGAGAAGAAGTAAAAACCCAAGACTATGAAACAAATAATGATTCCAATTTTAGCTCTATTATTTCTCAGCTCTTGCGCAAGTCAAACACCGTATATCTATAAAGTAGATGGAACACCTCTTACAAAAAGAGAGTTTGATAGAATGAGTAGAAAATGGAGTAGAATGGCATGGAAATCCCGCAAAAAAGAAGAGAGGGATTTACTTTTGGAGGTTCCAGTGAAATTCACCTATGGCGAACAAAATAAAGAGGACTATTTTATGTCAGATGGAGTTCAATCCATTAACAAGAAAAAACCTAGCTAAAAGCTGGTTAATTATTTCATAATAAAATGGGAACTTATGAGAATCCTATTCCTTTTCACTCTGATTATTATTCTACAGGGTTGTGTTTCTCTTTCTAAATACAATAAACTGTTAGGTAAATACAATGCCACTGTGGAGCAAGGGCGGTTGTACAAGAAGGAAATCGCTCAGGTGAATGAAAAAACAGCTGAAATCCAAAATGAAATGATAGCTATACTCTTACAGAAAGAAGACTCATTAAAGACTTCTATTTCAAAAAAATATATTGTAAAAAGGTTGGAGAGAAGAGGGATTCAAATTAATGTGAATGAATTTAATCCCAAGGTTTTGACATTAGTTCACCCTTCCACCCTTAAACATCATATTTCTTTGGAAGATAGTATTCAATTTTCAAAAATAAATCTTGATACGGCCCGTCAATTCAAATGGCTGTCCAACAAAGAAAAAGATATATACTATTGGCTGAATTATGCCCGTGTCAAACCCCGTGATTTTTGTGAAACCTATCTTTTGCCACTTTTGGAAAAAAATTATGACCCGAATTACCTACTTACTCTGATAGACTATATGTATGAAATGAATCCAGTGAATCCGCTGGTCCCAGATAAGGCTGCTTATGAATCTGCCAGATGCCATGCGGAAACCTCTGGTAAGGCTGGTATCGTAGGTCATAATAGATTGTTCAACTGCAAGGAGAAATTTTGGGGAGAATGTTGTAGTTACGGTGATTTTTCTGCAAGAGATCATGTGATAAGACTTCTTATAGATGAGAAGATACAATCACTTGGTCATAGATACATTTGTTTGTCTCCCAATTATAAAAATGTGGGCATATCTGTGGCAGCACATTGTATTTACAAAGAGAATGTTGTTTTAGATTTTTTGTAATTAATAATCTGTTTACCTATGAGAATGACCATAATCTGGATTGCATTTTTTTCATTGCAAAGCATATCCTGCGTTCCCCAAAAAAAATACTTGCAATTATTAGTTAAAATAGAGAATCAAGAGAAAATGAATAACCGAAGAAAAGCTGAAAAGGAAGCTTTGCTGTCGAAACAAAAAGAACTTGAAGAAAAATGTGAGAAAATGAAAAAAGAATAAATCGCTAATATGTTAAGATTTTTCACTTAGTGAAATATATCTGTGAAATTTGATTTTTGAAAATAACAATGAACAAGTTATGAGGAAAGTGGTAATAGGCATTTATTTTTGTTTTATTTCTTTGCTTGCATTTTGTCAGGCATACACAACACCTAATGGAGGTATTTATCTTATGTATTGGGATTCAATCTCATTAGAGGGGATGAAAGATCTTGGATTTTATGAGAAAAGGGAAGCTCTGAGAGAAAGAAGAATAGATACTTTTTTTTCTAAAACACAGCAGCAAAGATTTATAAATGGGGAGAAGGAAAGGACTATTGCAAAAGATTATTTCATTTGCCATGATGCGTATGAAAATCTTTTAACCTTAGTGAATGAGGCAGATTTAAATGATAATGAGTCTCATTTTTTAGAATTTTTGTGTGAGGTTGGAACCTATTATGATTGCACCCAATATTTTCAGAATCAAAAGGGGCAGTTAATATCTATTGAATATAGAATCAAAGAAAATGGCGTCAAAAAAATGGAGTACATAAATGTTAATCGATCTGGGAATACAGAAAGAATAACTTTTTTTAAATAAGCGGCTCAAATTAAGTAGATGTCTCGGAAAACTGATTTAAGGATACTCCTTTTCTTCTCTAAGATTCTGTAGTTGGTTTTTACAGGCATTGCAAAAATCACCAGAGTCGAATTCATCATTATTTATAGCCATGATGCAGCTGGGATCCGAACAATGGGAAAGTCCCAGATGGTGCCCCATTTCATGTATTAAAGTTTCTCTCAGGAAAGATTTTTCTCCTCTTACAATAAGGGTATTCCCTTTAATAAATGCATAGCCTCTCAGGTAATCGCCTTGAGCCCATAGTTTTTTATCAACTATAAATATTTCCTTTTCATCAGATTGGAGTAAATCGAGGCAATTACTGGCGTCTATTATTGATTGGCTACCGGAAATGTACATTTGATCTTCTATGACTGCCGCTGTTCCGATGCTACAAGAAAAACCAAAAAAGTTTTCTATGATTTCTTTGGAATCTTCGAG
>CAZNNX010000195.1:2842-4252 GCA_964574485.1 uncultured Saprospiraceae bacterium
TTTTTTTAGAAAACGAAACAACAATTGATATATTGTGAACAGAGGAGAGTATTCTCCATTCAGATGGAAAATCCTTAGGCAGGTTTGAAATTTTGCATCAAATCTACGAGATGTTGTACGGAATTGATGTCCATGGCATTGTACATGGAAGCACGGAATCCACCTACAGATCTGTGTCCTGCAATTCCATCCACTCCATTGGCCTTGCAGTAATCCAAAAAGGCAGCCTCGTGTTCAGGGCTATCAGCCAAAAAGGTTGCATTCATCCAAGATCTGTCCTCAACAGCAGTTGTGCCCCTGAAGAGAGGATTTCTATCAATTTCATTGTAAAGTAAAGCAGCTTTTTCTCTATTTCTCCTTTCCATAGCAGATAAGCCACCCATTGATTTGATCCATCTTAGGGTAAGCATGCAAACATAAATAGGGTATACAGGCGGAGTATTGTACATCGATTCATTTTTTATATGAATTCTGTAGTCCAACATAGTGGGTATGTACCTTTTTACATGGCCTAATATTGATTTTTTTATAACAACAAGTGTTACACCGGCAGGACCCATATTTTTTTGTGCTCCGGCATAGATAAGATCAAATTGATTGCCATCCACAGGTCTGCTAAAAATATCTGAGGACATATCAGCAACACGCCAAGTGCCTTCAGGTACAGCGGGTATATGATGGAACTGCGTTCCGTAAACTGTGTTATTTGTTGTGTAGTGTAGATATTTTGTTCCTTTTTTAATTTGATAATCTTTGGGGATGAAGGTATAGTTATCATTTTTAGAACTTGATACCACGTCGATTTGGCCGAATCCTAAAGCTTGTTCTATGGCTTTATCTGCCCAAACACCCGTATTCATGTAAGCAGCAGTTTCGTCCTCGTTAAGAAGATTCATAGGTACTGTTAAAAATTGAGTACTGGCTCCACCGGAGAGGAACAAAACAGCATAATCAGATCCGATGCCAAGAAATTCTTTTACGAGGGATTCCGCTTCATCAACAACAGCAATAATATCTTTACCTCTGTGGGATACTTCCAAAATAGACAGACCTCTATGATTAAAGTTTAAAACAGCCTGCGCCGCTTCTTCTAAAACTGAACTGGGGAGTATACCTGGGCCTGCAGAGAAGTTGTGTATTTTCATGAAGGAAATATTTAATTTTCAAAAGAATAATGCAAACGTAAATCTGAAGCAAAGATAAAAAATTAAACAAAAAACCCTTACCAAATGGGTAAGGGTATGTTAAACTAATTCTTTGGTTAACATTAGTTCCTAAATTTGCAATTTTGTTTTTAAAAGAAATTGCTTTACAAGTCAAACTTAATCCCTTGAGCCAAAGGCACTTTTGAACCGAAATTGATTGTATTGGTTTGTCGGCGCATATACCATTTCCAGGCATCCGACCCCG
>CAZNNX010000196.1:0-4230 GCA_964574485.1 uncultured Saprospiraceae bacterium
GGGTATTTAATCATTTCGTGGCTGATCTTGCAGGAATTTAATTTTCAACATGAGAATCTCGAGAATTATTGGTAAATCGGGCATTATAGGAATCCATGCGGGTTGATATGATTGATTGGGATATCAGGCTAAAATTTTTTATGCAGACAATGGCTCTACCTCCGTTGAAGTTGCTATCAAAATGGCACTGCAATATTGGCATAATATCGGAAAGCCAAGATATAAGATAATTGCTTTAGAGAACGCCTATCATGGAGATACTTTTGGAGCCATGTCTGTCGGTGCCAGATCTACCTTTTCTAAACCTTTTGATCCATTGCTTTTTGAGGTCTTATTTATTCCTACACCTACAGGAAAACCTGATTGTAATTCGCTATACCAACTTTCTTCTTATTTACACGAATTTAAAGATCAAATTGCAGCTTTTATTTTTGAACCTTTGGTGCAGGGCTCTGGGGGTATGCTCATGTACCCGGCACAAAGTCTGGAGGAATTACTGCATGCTTGTAAATCAGAAGATATCATTTGTATCGCAGATGAAGTAATGACAGGATTTGGCAGAACAGGTACTTTTTGGGCAACAAGTCAACAACCCGTCCCGGCAGATATTTATTGTCTTTCCAAAGGGTTAACTGGTGGAACTATGGCGTTGGGACTGACTTCCTGCACAGAAAAAATTTATCAGGCTTTTTGGTCAGATGACAGATATAAAGCTCTTTTTCATGGTCATAGTTGCACTGCAAATCCCTTGGCCTGTAGTGTTGCCCTGGCTAGTTTAGACTTAACGGAAGATGAAGAAACCTGGCATAACATTCAAAGAATCATACTAAGCCATACGGAATTCAGAGAAAAATTAGCCCGATATCAACAAGTTGAAAATATAAGACAGACTGGTGTAATTCTGGCCTTTGATATTAAAACAGATGGACAAACATCCTATTTTAATGCAATCAGAGATAGAATTTGGAATTTTTTTATTGAAAGAAAACTGATCCTGAGACCTCTCGGTAATACTATCTATATTTTAGCACCCTATTGTATTACAGAAGACCAAATGAATAAAGTGTACACAGGGATCATCGAATTTTTAGATCAAACCTATTAATACATTTTTTTTCTCTGAAAAAACAGAATCAGTAAGGTTGAGATCACAACCGAAATTACCAGTAAAATCCAAAATGTGGCTGGCGATTCAGTATTCATAGGTAAAGGAACATTCATGCCAAAAAAACTGGCAACGAGGGTTGGTATCATCAAAAGTAATGTAATCAGAGTAAGTCTTTTCATCACTTCATTCAGATTGTTGGAAATCATTGAGGCCAAAGCCTCCATGGTACCGGCTAAGATGTTGGAATAGATATGTGCCATTTCCTGCGCCTGACTATTGTCAATGATAATATCCTGCATCAGATCCATTTTTTCTTCATCTTCGCGGATTCCCAAATAATCTGTTCTTTGCATTTTTAACATCATCTGTCCCAAAGCACTTAGCTCAGTTGCGAAATAAACCAGAGACTTTTCCAGATTCAACAATTTTCTTAAATCTGAATTTTTACTTGATTCATATACCTCTTGCTCAACTACATTTCTTCTTACGTTAATGTCTTTCAAACATCTTAGATAAGCAATCACATTTTGTTCCATCAGTTGCAAGATGAATTGAGAATGATCATGAGGGTTGAATCCTTTTGATTTACTCTCTCTGAAATGTTGTAAAACGGCATTGTCATAAGAGGCAATTGTGATAATATGATCAGGGGTTATGACAATCCCAATCGGTACTGTAATATATAGTGTTCTTTCTTCTGTGGTATTGTCATTGAGTACCGGCGTGTTAATGACTATTAATTTAATATCATCTGAAGACTCAAATCTGGTTCTTTCATCAATATCCAGCGGATCTGTAAGGTAGTCAATATCGATGTCTAATTCTTCAGCAAGATGCTCAAGTTCAACAATGTTAAAAGGAGGTGTTATCGTAATCCAGCAACCTTTTTCCAAGATTGGCAGATGTACCATTTTACCATCAATTTTCTTTTGATATTGTATCATGTCGAAAAATTAGAATGGGGTAAATTTTTTCTTTGTTTTGCAAAAGTATGAATATCTTTTTTATCATTTTTAAATAGTGGATGAAAATTAATATGTATTTAAAATCTTAGTTCCCTCATATTGTGGCCTGCTTTTTGAAGTATTAAAAAAAATTAAGCTTATTTTTACACAAACTAATTTTTATGAATTTAAGATTTCTTTATTTAGCTACAATTCTTGCTTTCACGAATAGTCTTGCATTTGCCCAGTATAAGACCTATCAAAAGCCCTTGAAAAAAATCAGTCTTCAGGTTGAACTTTCAGATTCGATCTGTACAATAGATACACTCCGTTTATTTGCCTGGACAGGCATTCAGGTTGAACCATTTGCTATGGCATTGCCTGTGAAAGCAAAGAATGGTTCTTACTCTTTCCTTTTTGATTTAAAAAATGTTCCATTGGGTAATTACTATCTTGGGCGATTGGTCAATAATCAAATGACAGATATGCGTCCCCTTATTTTGGGTCCTGAGGAAAATGTAAGCTTAAGGGGAACCTGTTCTGATTTTAAATCGGTGACATTCAATCAATCAAAATTGAATCTTGCTTTTGATAAAATGGTTGATTCAATTAAAAACCATAGTAGTCAACTTTATACTTATCTTACAGAATATCAACAAAATAACGGAAATGCAACCGAACTGGAACGCATTAAAAAAATGTTGTCTGATGTAGATTTTAGAAGAAAAGACCTGCTCAATAAATTAAAAGCTGAATTTCCCGAATTGGCTTCTATTGCAGCAGTTTATTGCTACCAGAGCTTTCAGAATTATGCTAAGGAAAATCAAAATGAAGGGCAGTATATTGGAGAAAGTTATTTCCAGTTTGCAAATGTTGCCGATACAAATTATTATCGAAACGCCTATTTTTATGAGGCAGTGAAAGGTTTTGCCAGCAATCTTTGTCAGACTGGATTGGCAATGGAACAGGTTGAACTCTATCTTAATGATCTATTGACAAAGGTAGGCATTCAAAATCCCCAGTATAAATCTGCACTTCTTGCCATGAGCTTTGGTGTTATGTCTGCCAATAAAAAATTGTTTGTTAAGTTTTCTGAAAAATATTTACAAAAATACCAGGGAAACAATACCATGTTAGACAATTTTCTTCAGCAGCAACTGGCTCAATTTAAAAGTTCTACTGAAATTGGAGATCAAGCTCCTAATTTTGAAGCAGCAACTCCGGATGGAAAATCCCTGAGTTTGAATTCTTTGCGTGGAAAAGTTTTATTAGTTGATTTTTGGGCATCATGGTGCGGACCTTGCAGAAGAGAAAATCCAAATGTGGTTGCTGTTTACAACAAGTACAAGGCAAAAGGTTTTGATGTTTTAGGTGTATCCCTCGACAATGACAAGCAAAGATGGTTGGAGGCTATTGCAAAAGATGGTCTTACATGGAATCATATCAGTGATTTAAAAGGATGGAGCTCTGTACCTGCTCAACTATATAAGGTAACGGGTATTCCTTTTACGCTGCTTCTTGACCGTAATGGAGTGATCATTGCCAAAAATTTGCGAGGGCCAGCTTTAGAAGAAAAATTAAGAGAAATTTTTGGGGAGTAAATTATGTATTTCCTTGATTTTATTATTCCAACACCACTACAAGAGCAAGATCTATCAAGTTCTGAAGTATGGAATCAAAAATTGCAAATTTCTAATCTGGCACATACCTTTCTTGAAGCACCTTCAGGTAAAGGTAAGTCAACCTTTATTTTAATGTTGTACGGTGTAAGGCAAGATTATCAGGGTAAAATTGTTTTTGAAGATGCCCATGGTAGAAATGATATTCGCAATTGGAGTTCAGACGAATGGTCTAATCATCGAAAAAATTATCTATCCATTGTTTTTCAAGATTTGAGATTGTTTCCTCAATTAACAGCAATGGAAAATGTTAAAATAAAAAATGACCTTACACAAAATGTAAATGAAGATGAAATTCACGCTTATTTTGAAAAGTTTGGGTTAAGTCAGCACCGAAATCAAAAAGCCCACACACTCTCTTACGGTCAAAG
Organism: uncultured Saprospiraceae bacterium; assembly: GCA_964574485.1. GTDB lineage: Bacteria > Bacteroidota > Bacteroidia > Chitinophagales > Saprospiraceae > Saprospira. The sequence goes on from CAZNNX010000196.1 coordinate 4,103, forward strand.
ACAGAGAGTAGCTATTATCAGAGCTTTGATTCAACCCTTCAGATTACTTTTACTTGATGAACCCTTTTCTCACCTTGACAAAAAAAATATTGAGATTGCCAAAGAACTGATTTATGATGCATGTGATA
>CAZNNX010000197.1:0-4218 GCA_964574485.1 uncultured Saprospiraceae bacterium
CGGTAACGACTAATTTTCTGGGGCATCCTTCCGCTGCCTTGAGTTGCTCTTCCAAAGATTCCATATTGTTGTGAGTGTAGCGAAATCTTTTTGCTTTACAAAGTCTGATACCGTCGATGATAGAGGCGTGGTTCAATTCATCAGAAATAATAGCGTCAGCTTCTCCTAATAAGGGTTCAAAAACGCCACCATTGGCATCAAAAGCTGCTGCGTAAAGGATGGTATCTTCCGTTCCTAGAAATTCAGCTAATTTTTGCTCAAGCTCTCTGTGAATATTTTGGGTTCCACATATAAATCTAACAGATGACAAACCAAACCCATGAGTGTCAATACTTGATTTGGCAGCCTCTACTACTTCTGGGTGCGAGGAAAGGCCTAAATAATTATTAGCGCAAAAATTCAGAACATCGCCAGCTTCTTCGGTATGAATTAACGCTGATTGGGGAGAGGTGATAATTCTCTCTTTTTTCCACAATCCGGCATTTTTAATTTCTTCCAGTTCCTTCTGATAAGTTTCTTTGATATGGTCAAACATTTTAAATCAATTAGGTTATAAAAATTTCATTTCATCGTATTTACCTCTGCTTTTCCTTTTTTTTAGATTCAATATCATGTCTTCTGTCATAGAGGCCAAATCATAAGTTGGTTTCCAACCCCAATCCAATCGGGCAACAGAATCATCGATATTTTCAATCCAAGATTCGGCAATTTTCTGTCTGTAATCAGGTTTGTAGGTAACCTTGAATTCAGGATAATGTTTTTGAATTTCTTTGGTTATTTCTAATGGTGTAAAACTAAAAGCGGATACATTATACGCATAATGGTGACTTAGTTTTTCAAGGGGTGCTTCCATTAATTCCAAAGTGGCTCTGATGGCATCTGGCATATACATCATGGGAAGCATTGTGTTTTCTTCAAGGAAGCATTCGAAAGGCAAGTTGTCAATTGCTTTGTAAAAAATGTCAACGGCATAGTCTGTAGTACCACCACCCGGTAGTGATTGGTAACTGATCAAGCCAGGATATCGGATGCCCCTTACATCAATACCATATTTATGGAAATAATAATTTCCCAAATCTTCGCCCGCTTTTTTTGTAATTCCATATATGGTCTCCGGTTCTAGTATGGTAGATTGAGGCGTATTTTTTTTGGGTGTATGTCCTCCAAAAGCAGCGATAGAACTAGGATGAAATATTTTCTTAATGCCATAGTTGCGAGCTGTTTCCAAAACATGAATCAAGCCATCCATATTGATCCGCCATGCTAACAAAGGATTTTTTTCTCCGGTAGCAGATAATAAAGCAGCCAAATGGTAAATCTGAGTGATTTTATATTTTTCAACAATTTCTGACAATCTTTTTGCATCAAGAACATCCAATTTTTCAAAATAACCAATAACTGAATCTTTCGGGTGATTAATATCTGCAGCGATTACATGGTCTATGCCATAAACTTCTCTTAAAGATTCGCACAAGACAGTTCCTATTTGTCCACCTGCGCCAATTACCAAAATATTATCCTGCATATGTTCTTAATTTGAATATTGAAAATACCGAGTAGTGAAAATATTGCTCTTTTCCGAAAAAAAACAATTTTTGAATATGTAAATTTACATACTGCAAGATTCAATTGAGATTAAGAAATGAAGTTTTTTCAAGTTTTTACATTTTTATTTGTTACATGCATATTCGCACCTTCAAGTTCTGAGGCATGTACCTACGCATACCAGAATACTTTTTTTTTATTGGGGTCGGCAGATGACGATTATTATTTTATCCAATTGGAAATGGAAAGGTATGTAAACATACCAGGTTGGCAACCCATGCAGAAAATTGTTGATGGAGCAGAATTTCAAACACGATGGAAAGGTGAGTTGCATGTTATTTCTTATTCAAAGCATGATGCCATCAAGTCGGATAGTTTATTTTTTGAACTTGATATTGCTGATATAGAGTACAATAAATCTCTTGAACCCTATTTTAGGAAGGCTTTTCAATGGGTTTCCTCAAAGGATCGATTCAAAGAAGCATTATTGGATGAAGGATTTCAATGTGCGTACCAAAGAGATTGCCCTGTTTTTAAGTTAGAAGTGGATACAGTAGAAAAACAATTACATTACAGAGGAGCTAATCATGAAAAGCATAGCATTCTTTTTCCTAATAAGATTTTAAATAGGTTTGAAAAAATATTGCAGTTAGACCAATCTGAAAAAGATAATTTTAAACAAACCAATGAATTTTTAACAGTTTGGAGACCTGTTCAATTAAGAAAATACAGAATTGAGGAGGAAGAAATCATGATCGCTACCTTGGGTTGGGGGCAGTTGAGAGGATATAATCAACCAAGTTCTGAAAAGTGGAAACCCATTTTAGAGCCTGTAGAACAATATATTGAGGGAAATCAAGTCTTATTACATGGACAAAGAATTGATTTTTTCTTAATTAAAGATTAATTCATCTCAATTTTACATCTATTTGAATCAAATTTTGTTTCATTGTATTGAAATTAAAATCAAGCTATGAATAGTCAGGATAGAAGAAGTTTTTTACAATTTTTAGGTCGAGCTGGTATTTTAGCAGCCGCACATCCTTTGTTAGGAAATTCATTAATGTCTGAGGTCCCAATTGATAAAGAATTTCCAATACAGGGAATTCAGCCTCAAAAACAAGACGAAATTATTTTAGCTCAAGGTCTTGAATATAAAGTGCTTGTAAAATGGGATGATCCCATAAGTGAAAAAGATAGATTTGGGTATAATAACGATTACCTGGCTTACATGCCATTGGATGAAAAAAATAGCAACGAGGGTTTACTTTGGGTAAATCATGAATACCTGGATACTCTATTCGTCTCACAGTATCCCAGAAAGGCTGATCCAAAATTGAAAACGGCAGAGCAATTCGAAAAAGAAATGTATGCTGTTGGTGGTTCTATTTTACACATCAAGAAGAAAAATGAGCAATGGGAATTGGTCAAAGACAGTATTTACAACAGAAGGATAACAGGCAGAACTAAAATTGCACTCCTTTGGGATGAGCCTATAGCTGGCAAGAAAGAGGTTATGGGTACATTTGGGAATTGTGCAGGTGGTGTAACTCCTTGGGGGACAATTCTAACCTGTGAAGAAAATTATCAGGATTATTACGGGGATTATATCTATGAAAATGGATCTAAAACACATATGGCATCAGATTTTGGTTGGGAGGCTCATCTACCGGATAATAGTCCGGAGCATTACGGTTGGGTTGTTGAGGTTGATTTGAAAACGGGTAAGGCGCACAAGCTCATAGCTCTTGGTAGATGTGCCCATGAATGTGCCAAGGTTCATCAAGCCAAAGATGGTAGGCTGGTTGTCTATACAGGAGATGATAAAAACGACGAATTTATATATAAATTTATCAGCTCAAAACCTGGATCTTTACAAGAAGGTACCTTGTATGTGGCTAATACGGAACAAGGCAAATGGTTGTCTCTTGATTATAAGGAACAGGAAATTTTACAAAAACATTTTAGCAGTCAGACGGAAGTTTTGATCAGAGTCCGAGAGGCTGCCAAATTGGTGGGTGCAACACCCCAAAACCGACCGGAAGACATTGAAATAGACCCGATCACAGGAAATGTACTGATTACCCTAACCAATAATACACCCAAGGGTGATTATCATGGTGCCATTTTAAAAATAGTTGAAGATCATAAAGATAAGCTGGGTCTTAGCTTTAGCTCTGAGATTTTTTTAGCAGGGGGAACAGAACTGGGTTTTGCCTGTCCTGATAATATGGCTTTTGACCCTAAGGGAAACCTTTGGTTTACATCTGATATGTCAGGATCTATGATGAACAAACCGGGACCCTATCAATCTTTTGGAAACAATGGTCTCTTTGTTTTTAATCCGATCAAATCTGAGGTAATTCAAGTGGCATCAGCACCTATGGATGCAGAATTTACCGGACCATATTTCAGTCCGGATGGCAAATCCTTATTCTTAAGTGTACAACACCCTGGAGAAACATCAAAATCATTGGAAGATTTGAAAAGTCACTGGCCGGATGGGGGTACTGCAATTCCCAGATCTTCTGTAGTTGTAATCAGTGGACCTGCATTTGAATCATTAATGAAATAGGAAATTAAAATAAAAAAGCCAGATTATCTCTGGCTTTCTTTCTGCGGAGGCTGAGGGATTCGAACCCCCGGTCCGCTCTCACGGACGACTGTTTTCAA
>CAZNNX010000198.1:0-4210 GCA_964574485.1 uncultured Saprospiraceae bacterium
CAACTCCTGCTTTCAGGAAATATGGCCTACAGTATTAATAAAATTACTGCTTTCAAAGAATTTATTGACAATTGGGCCGATGGCACTCAAATGGAAGTAGAGCATAAAAATACCGATATTTCCTTTTCCCCCAATTGGGTTGGCTCAGCACAGTTGCAATGGGATGTTTTTTCATTTCATTCAAGAACCTCAATAAAGCAAGATTTACAGCTTGCCATCATATCTAAATATGTTGGAAAACAATTTATCGATAACAGTTCAAACAATCTGCGATCTTTGCCTGGTTTTTGGGTTAATGATTTCAGATTGACCTATCAATTGAGTACAAAACTTTGCAAGGAACTTAGATTGAATTTTATTCTTAAAAATTTCACAAACACTTTTTACATAAATAATGCTTGGACCTATCGATTTTATTCTCCTGGGTATGACCCAAGAAATGACGATCCCTACAGCTCCGCTGATCAAGGTGATTATTATCAAATGATTGGTTTATTTCCTCAGGCCAGAATTAATTTTATGATTGGACTTGATCTAAAATTTTAATCGTTCCAGTATGCTACTTTTCCTTTTTTCGCCATCTCAGGATCAGGCATTGTTACATACTCATCCAAATAATCTACCTTTTGCGTTTTACCAAAAACCATGAGGTAGGTCTTGTAGTTCATCCCTTCATAATGGATGATATAGTTCGAATATTGCCAGGTTTGAAATAAATTTAAAAGAAGACAAAATCCAATAAGAGTAAGAAAGATTGCCTGTGTGTAAAATTTAATTTTACTTAATAAATTCGCTAGAAGAAAAATTAATATTGGTAGTATATCGATAAATGCTCGATGACCAAAACTTCCGCCATACCACCAATTCCACCAAGACAAAACGAGATAGGTAAAAGATGGAATAAACACAAGAAATGAAATTCTCCATTCTTTTGTTACTGGAATAAAAATTGAAAATATCAAAATAAAAAAAGCAATCGGCGTATAAACGAACCACCCCTTGGTAAAAGAAAAAAGTCCTAACCCTATTTTAGGCGCTAAGAAAAAAAATGATTCAGCTCCATAGGAATAAAAAAATAAACTACCCGTTTTTTGATACCAATAAAACATTTGAGGGAGCCAGATAAGAACTGCAGATAAAACTAATAAAAAAACAGACTTGTATTCCTTTGCATAAAGCATACATTTCAATCTTAAATCTTTAAAGGAAGCAACATTGTACAGTAAAAACAAAATTCCAAAAATAGTATTTGAGGGACGTATCAAGGATATCAGCCCACAAATGATTCCAAGAAAAACAGAATGTTTACAATTGGGTTGCTTGTGCCATCTGATTATCAATTCCATAAATAATGCCATCAGCATAAAGTTAAAAACATGAGGCATCATCGGCTCAGCAAAAGTGTAATACAATAGGTTAGTCCCAAATAAAATGGTCAAAATTGAAATATACCGTATTGTTGATTTGAAATATCGGCCTAAAAAATGATCTAAAATTAAAAATGAGATTATGAATGCAAAGATACCACTAAATCCCAAACAGATTTGATAAGGTTCTGAATAGCCATTCGCTGGCATACCACTATGTATTAAAGCCCAAATATGTCCCAGAATAAAAAAAGGAAAATACAAAAAGGACAAACCTATACTCATTTTATTGACGAAGGAATCTTCACTACAGTTCAAGATATTTTCTTTTTCCAGTCTGGGCTCTATAGAAAATAAAGGAGGTAAGTAGGCATAGTAGCCCTTCACATCCCACATGATAATTCCAGGAACCTTATACCTTTCAACTTTAAAAAAAAGAAAGCTCAGAAAGAAAAATAAACTGAGAACAGCGATAATTTTATTATAACGCATAGATTAATCTGATCATAATCGAGCAAATTTAATAGTAATTCAATAGCTTTACATCAAAATAAAGTATATTTACATTTCATTTTTGAGGATAAAATTATTCATTATGAGTACAGGTAATTTACAAGAGCCAAGTCAAAACTTTGTAAGCGCTAAGGATGAGTCAATCAGAATGTTTGAGAATCCCTTTCTGGATTTTATGTCACGCGTACATTGGTCTATTCCCGTTATTGTTTATCTACCTGTAATTACATATTTTTCATACTTATCTTTCCAAAATCAGACTTTAAGTATCGGAATGGATTTGCTGATATTATTATCCGGATTATTCTTATGGACTGTTTTCGAATACCTGGCCCACAGATTTATTTTTCATTTTCATCCGACCAGTGAATTTGGAAAAAAGGTACACTTCATCATGCATGGCGTACACCATGATTATCCCAATGATTCTTGGAGACTTGTAATGCCACCACCATTAAGCTTACCTTTAGCCATTCTTTTTTATTTTGCATTTATCCAGGGTCTTGGATTGGCCGTTGGAGCACCTTTGTATGCCGGTTTTGTTTTAGGGTATTTATCCTACGACATGATTCATTATGCAACACATCATGCAAAATTCATAAAATTCAAATGGTTTTTACAATTGAAAAAATACCATATGGATCATCACTTTTTGAGCCCTGAAGAAGGATTTGGTGTTAGTAATCCGCTTTGGGACTATGTTTTCGGAACTACATTCAAAAAAAATAAAAAGTAGTTTCCATGAGGATACTGCTTTATCTTCTTGCCTTTGGTTTTTTTCAAATAGTACATGCCCAGGACTGTTTAATTCTACAAGACGGTAAAATGTTAATTGGGAAAATTGAATCCCAAAAGAAAGATACCATTCTCTTTCGAGAGCTTACTGGTGAAAATCAAATTGAATATTATCTACTCAAAGACATTAAAGAGATCAGATTTAACACACAAATGGTTGACCCAAAAGCCAAAAAATGGTTTTCTAATGTCGATTATAAAAGAGCTAAAAATGCTGTAAGCTTGGGCTTGGGTGGAAATAATTTGTTAATCGGATTGCAATATGATAGAATTTTGATTGAAAAAAAATCCTATTTTTTTTCAGCTGGATTTGGCATAGGATCCTTGCTTACCCAAGTTAACATCAATACTACAGCAGCATTTCACTATAATTTCAATAAATCCAAGCATCATCTGGAATTGGGTTTGGGTGCAAGTTATGCACTAAATCAACAAAATACTTTTTTCACTTATTATCTAACAGCACCCATTGTTGGTTATAAATACCAACCCAACCAAGATGGCTTTTACTTTAGATCCTATCTTTGCTTACTGACTTTACCAACAGGTGGCTCTAATTTTTTGTCAATTCCTTTTGCCGGATTTAATTTTGGAATGGCCTTTTAAGTTTTTGTAAACTATTGTTTTTTATTATTTTTTAATCTACCTTGGTAGAAGTTTAAATTATAAGAAAAATGACCTTCAAAAAATTAAGCCTTTCACTATCAATTAGTTTTCTTTTCTTTTGTTCTATCTTGCAGGCTCAGCTTCCTCAAAAAATGAGTTACCAAGCCGTCATTAGGAATTCGGGTAATTTTTTAGTTACAAATAGTCCTGTTGGATTAAGAATCAGCATTTTAAAAGATTCATCTACGGGACCTGCTGTTTATGTAGAGACTCATCGCCCCACTACCAACGTAAATGGATTGGCAAGCATAGAAATTGGTACTGGTACAATTATATCAGGAAGCTTTTCCACTATAAATTGGTCAACAGGTATTTACTATCTAAAAACTGAGACAGACCCAAATGGCGGTATTACTTACACTATTACAGGAACTAGTCAACTACTAACTGTCCCATTTGCCTTTGTTGCAGACAGAGTACTGAATCCTGCAGGAAATAATGGGTTTAATACTGCTATCAAGGTAACCAACATTCTTTCCGGTACCTATGGATGTAGAGCAGGAGGTTATCGGATTCAGTTTGGTTTGGATTCAAACCGAAATGGAGTTCTGGATAATGCTGAAATCATTCAGAATTTAACAAGAAATGTTTGTAATGGTGCTGTTGGCTCACAAGGACCAGCCGGAAATGGTATTATTTCAACCGTTGACAATGGAAATGGAACCTTTACTTTTTTCTATTCCGACGGTTCAAATTTCACAACAGGCAATTTGAGTGGCCCAGCCGGAAATAATGGACTTGACGGCAATGGCATTGACACTACAATTGACAATGGTAACGGCACTTTTACTTTCCAATTTACAGATGGCAGCACCTATACAAGTTCAAACCTGACAGGACCTCAAGGCCCAACAGGTTCAGCAGGACCT
>CAZNNX010000199.1:0-1092 GCA_964574485.1 uncultured Saprospiraceae bacterium
TTGTATTTTAGAATTCAAAATTAAGAATTTATCATTAGAAACAATCATTTTCTCATAGAATACTCTTTCAAACTATTTCTAAATGACAGCGGCTGAAGATTTTTTTACTCCTCGTTTAATAGATTGGTATCATAGCCGTCCCGGTAGAGCTATGCCCTGGAAAAAAGAAAAAGATGCCTATAAAGTTTGGGTTTCTGAAATCATTCTACAGCAGACACGTGTTGCACAAGGGCTTAATTATTACAATAGATTTATAGCTAATTTTCCGGATATCAGATCACTTGCCACCGCAGCCGAAGATCAACTCATGCAGGTTTGGCAGGGGCTGGGTTATTACAGTAGAGCCAGGAATATGAAAATCGCTGCAAATCAGTTAATTGAAAAATTCAATGGCACCTTTCCTGAAACCAAGGAAGAACTTTTGCAACTCAAAGGAATTGGACCCTACACAGCTGCAGCTATTGCTTCTTTTGCATTTTCAAAACCTGAACCCGTGGTAGATGGTAATGTTTACAGGGTTTTAAGCAGATATTTCAACGATAATCATCCAATAGATCATTCAAATTCATACAAACACTACCTAAACAGGGCAAAAAATTTAATAGAAAAAAAAGATCCCGCTTCCTTCAATCAGGCAATTATGGATTTGGGAGCCGAGCTTTGCCATCCTAAAAATCCGACTTGTGATATTTGTCCTTTGTTTGCGCATTGCAGGTCTAATCAAATGAAAAACCAGGATACCTTGCCTTTCAAAAGCAATAAAATAAAATCAAGGGACAGGTTTTTTTTGTTTCTCTTTTATGTGCTTGATGATGAATATTGCATTATTGAGAAAAGAGTAAAAAAAGATATTTGGGAAGGGCTCTATCAATTTCCCATGATAGAAATGGAAGGCTTTCCAGCAATCTTTAAACAACAGGATGGGAATGTAATCAGCAATTTACCTGAACTGTTTCCCGAGATAGGACCTATGGCAATAAAGAATATTTCAAATGTGTTGACCCAAAAATTGACACATCAAAACATTTTCGCTATATTTGTTGAAACTGAGATAATGCAAAGACCTGGTCGATTGGCCAATGAAAATCAGAT
>CAZNNX010000199.1:1192-4176 GCA_964574485.1 uncultured Saprospiraceae bacterium
GAAGGAAAGCTTACTACCCAGTCTTGGCAAGATACAGATGGAAAAACCTTATATCGTACAGAGGTGGCCGCCAACAGTTATCGCATGTTAGAAAAAAGAGAAAATACTTCTTATAATGAAAGCAGCCCCAATTACAGTGAACCTAAAGAGCCTGTAAAAAACAATACAAGCAACATTGAAACTGATGATGACTTGCCATTTTAAAGGCTGATTGCTAACTTAAAACCATACTTGTGGATTCAGACCCTTATCCTTCGGAAACCTATCACTTCATATACCTATTCCAAAGCAGTAGTGTTGATTATGCTTACATAATTTCACTTCTTCCTATTGTAATTTTATTTCTTTTTATTTCAGCCTTAATGTCTAGTTCAGAGGTGGCATTATTCTCTTTAAAGTCTGCCGACTTGGATTTAATAGAAAAAGATAATCCCAAGGCAAAATCCAGAATTATTAACCTTATTGATAAGCCCCAGTATCTGCTTTCTACGATACTGATAACTAATAATTTTGTAAATATTGGAATTATTTTGATCTCTAATTTGATCTTAAAAGAAGTTTTACCGAGCTCCATACCTTCATTTTTAAACTTCTTTATCACTGTAGTTTTGGTAACTTTCTTTTTAGTGTTATTTGGTGAGATAGCCCCAAAAGTTTATGCAAGCAGTTCGCCTACTAAAAGAATATCCCTATCAAAATTTGTTAGCTTACCCTTGATTTTACTCAGAAATCTATTCTATCCGATTAGTTGGCTTTTAGTCAACAGTACTGGAATAGTAGAGCGAAGATTATCACGAAATGTTAAAAAAGGTGCACACAACACTGTGAGCCATAGAGAAATAGAACATGCAATAGAATTGACAGTTGGAGATAGCCTTCATGCAGCGGAAGACATCGGCCTGCTTAAAAGTATTGTAAAATTTGGTAATATTTCTGTTGCCAATATCATGAAATCAAGACTTGACGTGGTAGCAGTTGATAAAAATCTAAAGTTTAAAGATCTGTTGCAAGTCATTAGGAGCTCTAATTATTCGAGAATTCCTGTATACGAGGAAACTTTTGATAAGATTATTGGTATCATCCACACAAAAGATTTACTTGAGCACTTTAATGAAACTCTTGATTTTGATTGGATTACAAAAGTAAGATCTCCATTTTTTGTCCCTGACAGCAAGAAAATCGATATGTTATTCAGCGAGTTTCAACAAAAAAGAACCCATATGGCAATAGTTGTAGATGAGTATGGTGGTTGTTCTGGAATTGTTACCCTGGAAGATATTTTGGAAGAAATAGTAGGAGAAATAAATGATGAATTTGATGAGCCGGAAGATGTTAGCTATAAAAAATTATCAGAGAATGTATTTGTTTTGGATGGCAAGACCAGTGTGATAGACTTATGTAAACTCTTGGAATTGGATTTGTCATATTTTGATGATATCAGGGAGAGCGCAGAAACTTTGGGAGGAATGTTATTACTCGTACAAGGAGAAATTCCCAAAAAGGGTAGTACCCTATTTTTACTTGACTATAAATTCATCATACAACAAGTATCTGAAAGAAGAATTGAAACTATTAAATTAATTGTCCCCAAGAATGAGATATAGACTAATTGCATTTATAAGTTTATTTTTAATTCTTTCCTGTAAAGAAGAAATAGTTTACATACCCAAACCTAGATTGTACCCTAAGGTGGAATATCCCAAAAGGATAGAAACGATTTTTGACACAAGCTTTTGTAGCTTTTCGATTCGTTATCCCAGTTACATGAAATTTGTGCAAGACACAACATACCTTCACAAAAATGCGCCACATCCTTGTTGGTTTAACCTTGAAATGCCTAGTTTGAATGGTACTATACATTTTACTTATACAGATCTAAATAAAAGTCAAAACAAGGCTGATGGCCTTTACAAAATTTATGCAGATGCATATAAGATGGCTGAGGAACATATTTCAAAAGCAAACAAGCTTGAAGATTTTATCATAAACAATCCAAATAAGAAAGTTTACGGTGTTTTATTCAATATTGAAGGTCATGTTGCTTCCCCTTTTCAGATTGTAATAACAGATAGTGTAAATCATGCCTTAAGAGCATCCTTATATTTTAATTCAAAGCCAAATGCTGATTCTATGGCTCCCGTGATAGAATTTGTAAAAGAAGATTTAATGGGGATATTAAATAGTTTAGAATGGAAAAAGAGATAAAGACAGAAATTATTTATGGAAGGCATCCCATTATGGACGCATTGGAGAATGGCATAGTAATGGAAAAAATATTACTTGCTACAGGAACGCATGGTGATTTTGAAAAAAGGATTCGGTTTTTAAGCAAAGAGAGGCAAATACCACTACAAATTGTACCCAAAGAGAAGTTAAATAGTATCACGAAGAAAAACCATCAGGGTGTCATAGCTTTCACCTCTCCGATTGAATATTTTCAAATAGAAGATTTGCTCCCATTAATTTATGAGAAAGGAGAGATTCCTCTTTTTGTATTACTGGATGGGGTTACAGACGTAAGAAACCTAGGTGCTATTGCCCGATCGGCAGAAGCTTTTGGTGTTCATGCTCTTGTAATACCTAAAAAAGGTAGTGCACAAATCAATGAAGAGGCGATCAAAACCTCTGCTGGTGCTTTAAATTATTTGACTGTATCAAGAGTACAAAGTCTTGTAACTACAGTTGAATATTTTGCACAAAATGGAATTCAGGTAGTTGCTGCGGATGTTAAAGGTGAAAAACAGTTAAAGGAAATATCATTTGACACTCCTACTGCTATCATTTTAGGAGATGAATCCAGAGCAGTAAACCGAAGTTTGTTAGAATTGGTAGACGAAACCTATCGAATTCCAATTGTTGGTCAGGTTGATTCATATAATGTATCAGTAGCTGCAGGAATCACATTGTATGAGGTAAACAGGCAAAGATTTAGCTAAACAAAAAAGCCCATATGCGAGCATACGGGCAAGTTATATTAAAAAGGC
>CAZNNX010000200.1:0-4172 GCA_964574485.1 uncultured Saprospiraceae bacterium
ATTTTTGTCCCAAGTCTCATGTAGCTGTCATTGCATGGCAAAGATAAGAAATAAAATGTATATAATGACTTAGATGTATTTTTAACCCTTGAGCTGATCAATCATTTCTTTTAGTTTTTCTATCTTTACAGTAGATTGGAAATTAGGATGTTCTACAAAATTGCAATTTTAATCTTATCTGTATATCAGTTGGCTTATGCCCAGCAGTATGTGAAGGTGAAAGCCAAATCTGGGGATGGAATTTATTCCCTTTTGGGTAGATATGATCTGGATAAAGAATCCTGCAATTTAGAGCAGTTTTGTAAAATCAACAAGCTGCAAAGTAAATCACTTTTAATTGAAGGACAAAGCTATTATTTGCCTGTAGAGAAACATACCTACAACGGGAAATCAATACGTAGTACTGTTGGAATGGATGATTACAGGTTGGCCAAACAAGTGGAGCAATACAACGATAAAATGTGTGATGCTCATTTTAAAGCAGATCACAGGAAAGGGAAAGGGGAGCTTTGGTGTCCACATCATATTCAAAACTGTGGTGATAAAACCGATGATTTTGTACCCAAGGAAAGGGAGTACCCTATTTTCGGAAGTCAATGGTCGCAGGTTCGCTTGCAGTCCAAGCAGTTGGCTGGAGCGGTTTATTATATCGTTTCCGGGCATGGAGGGCCAGACCCGGGAGCTATAGCCAAAGAAGGCAAGTATAAAATTTGTGAAGATGAATATGCCTATGACATTTCATTGCGTCTCGGTTGGGCTCTTTTGAGCCATGGAGCAATCGTGCATTTTATTACAAGAGATAAGGACGGAATCAGAAGTGATGAAATTTTAGAATGTGATGATGATGAATTTGTATTAGGGGACCTAAAAATTCCTATGGATCAAAAAGAAAGGTTGAATCAAAGATCTGATATCATCAATAGCTACTATGCCCAATATAAATCCAAGGGCTTGTCTTACCAGAGGACAATAGAAATTCATGTAGATTCAAGGAATACCAGCGAGCGGATAGACTTGTTTTTTTATCATCATCCCGATAGCAAGTCTGGTGCTGTTATGGCCAAAAAATTGCTCAAAACAATGAAAGAAAAATATGCGATTTACAGAAAATCAGGTGTTTATACTGGAACAGTTTCAGAGCGGGCCCTGCATATTTTGAGAAATTCTCTGGCAACTACGATCTTTATTGAATTGGCAAATATTCAGAATGCTTCAGACCGGCAGCGAATCCTCATACCTAAAAACAGACAATTAATAGCCGATTGGCTTCTTGAAGGGATTATGAAAGACTATGACTGAAATTCATAGGCACTTGCATCAAATCTTTGCAGCATACGCATAAATTCAAATGTATATCCGGGCCAAAGTGCTACATTTTTACCTTCTTTATTTTGGTACCAGCTTTTGCAACCTCCAGATTGCCAAACAGTTTTGTTTAGTTTATGCTGTAAGTTCAGGTTGTATTTTTTTTGATCAAGCGCATTGACCATTAATTTGCTATACTGATGTCTCTCCATATATCCGATAGCTTCCATGATATAGTGTATTTGAGCCTCAATCATTAAGATTATAGAACTGTGACCTAATCCGGTATTAGGACCAATAATTAAAAATAAATTCGGAAATCCGTTGATAGAGGTACCCTTATAAGCTTCTGCCCCCTGAGACCAAATGTCGTTAAGTTTCACACCTTTTTGTCCTATTATATCAAAGGCAATGGATGATTCACCTACTTTAAAACCTGTAGCCCAAATCAGTAAATCAAGGTCTATATTTTTGGATTCCAATTGAATTTGATCTTCACCCAGCCCTCGGATTTGTTCCTTATGGAGAAAAACATTTTCTTTTGCCATCGCAGGGTAAAATTCATTAGAAAGAAGTATACGTTTACAACCCATCGTATAGTCAGGTGTTAAATCTTTTATTTTTTGGTTGTCAGAAATTGATTTTCGCATCAGTTTGATGGCCTTTCTTTCCATAAACTTCATGAGTTTTGTGTATCGTAAAAATGCGATTGCACCCAATTCGTTTTTCCAATAATAGAAAATTCTTAGGTAAAACATGAAAACAGGCAAATTTCTAAAGAGCCATTTCTCAAAAGAAGTCACATTGCGATCTTGTTTTTCTACAACCCAGGCAGCCGTTCTTTGAAAGACATGGAGTTCTTTAACCTCTGATTGAATCGCAGGAATAATTTGTATGGCACTGGCTCCCGTGCCGATAATTCCCACTTTTTTACCTTTCAGATCAATATTATCTGGCCATTGCGCGCTATGTACTTGTAGTTTTTGAAAGTCTTTTTTTCCTTTTATATCAGGAATAAAGGGTTGACTCAATCCGCCCGAGCAGGAAATCAGCTGTTTGCCCCAGTAAGAAATTTGATCTTTGCTTTTTAGCTCCCAAAGCTTTTCTTCCTCATGCCAGCGAGCAAAAACAATTTCCTTACCCAAAGAAATATAGGGACTTAGGTTGTATTTATCTACACAGTATTTTATGTAGGAGAGTATTTCCTTTTGAGGACTATAAACTCTACTCCAGTTTGGGTTGGGGGCAAAGGAATAACAATACAGATGGGACTGTACATCGCAGGCAGCTCCGGGGTATTGATTGTCATACCAGGTTCCTCCAACTTCCAGATTTCGTTCCAGAATAATAAAATCTTTTTTATTTTTTTGAAGAAGGCGAATCCCCATGCCAATGCCGGCAAAACCTGCACCAATGATAATTTGACTATAAATTTTATTAGCTGAATCTTTACTGGATGCCATTTTTTCTGTTTTCCTCTTTGATCTGTTGTGCTTTCATTGCATCGTCGAAACTCTTTTTTAATTTTTTGGCAGGCTCAAAATTAGGATCAATAGTTAAAACCTGGCCAATTAAATTGTAAGCCTCATTGCTTTTGCCGGTAATTGCTAGTTTTTTGGCTGTGAAATAAAGCTCATAGAGTTGATTTTTCAATTGCTGGGAAGTCTGTATAGCCAGATCATAACCTTGAGCGGGCTGGCCGCCGTATTCGTCAAATTTGAGTAAATAAGAAATGGCAGCAGAAGGATTGTTATTTTGAACTTCCAGGGAAGCCAGATAAAAATATCCAAAAGTGTATTTGTAATTGAAGTCAATAGCTTTTTGAAAACAAATTTTTGCACTATCCACCTTGCTTGTATTCAGATAGTATACACCTTTCATGCCTAAAGCATTCACGTAATCATCAGCAATAAGTAGGACTTGGTCAATGGCCCATTTCATTTTGTCAAAGGCCTGAATATTGGGATAAAGCTGTACCAGGCTCATCAAAGCACTCTCGTTTTTAGGATCTTCCTTTACGATCTGTTCCAAAAGGGAAACAGCCTTGGTGATATCTTTTTGTTTGAGTGCATTTTCAGATTCCAATCCCAATAAGTTTCTGTTTTTCATTTTTGTAATACAACCGAGTGGAACACCATTAACTTTTTCAACATAAACCACATCCCCATTGGGCCAGGCTTTGTTTTTCATAAAACCTTGGGTAAGAAATCTGGAATAGGTAATCAAATAATCATAATCTGCTTTCACCCTTTCATGATAACGAACATACTTCAATTTGATATTTTTGTATTTACTGAAATAATATTCAACAGGAGCAACACAATTGGTGGCAACTATTATTTCTTCCCCTTTTTTTACTTTGGGCTCATTTTCAATAAACCACTCACAAATGGGTCGCATACTGTTCATCCAATAGTCTGTCTCGTATTTTCCATAGGCAGATTCTATTCCACCAAAGGCCTCATTGAAATATACATATTGGTGAGGATGGCTTATTATCAACCATCTGAGAGGTAGAATGCAAAGCAATCCTATACCCAAGGCAATGCCAAACTGGTAGATTTTACTGGAAATCAATTGAGATAAATAATACAATCCTTGCGCAGATACAACAACGAGCATCGGGTAAACGAATAAAAAGTGTCTCATTCCATCATACAAGGATGATTTTTGATAAATGGCATAGGCAACTGGAAAAATTCCAGCAAAGGCTACCAGACTTAGAAGCAATATTTTACGCTGATGTTTTTTTGTTAGCACCAAAACAGACAGGGGGAATCCCGCTAAAACTATCAGCGGAGACGACATAATCAGCCACTGTGGTATATAATACCAAGGCAATTCATCCGACCAAAGTGATCTTCCTT
>CAZNNX010000201.1:0-1190 GCA_964574485.1 uncultured Saprospiraceae bacterium
TGGCGCTGCGTTTTTACCTCTTCATCCCACCAAGTATGCAGAAATGTTAGGGGAACTTATGACTAAACACAATGTTAGAATTTGGTTGGTGAATACAGGTTGGACAGGGGGTGCCTATGGGATAGGATCTCGTATCAAACTGTCATATACCAGAGCGCTCATATCTGCAGCTTTAAACGGTGCACTTGACCAATCATCTTATGAGACTTTACCCGTGTTCAATCTTTCCATGCCAACCTCATGTCCCGCTGTTCCATCAGAAATTTTAAATCCTAGAAATACCTGGCAGGATAAAGCAGCCTATGATCAAAAGGCAAACGAACTTGCTTCAAAATTTATAAAGAATTTTGATAAGTATAAAGACCAAGCCAACCAAGAAATCTTAGAGGCTTCTCCTCAGGTTTTAATGCAACAATAAATATGAAACAGGCCTTAGTTGCCTGTTTTTTTTTTATTTTTTGTTATATTTATTCAAACTAATGGATTATGGTTAAAATAGGGGATATCGTATTACTTAAATCAGGTGGACCTGAAATGAAAGTTTCTTATATCATTCAATCTGGAGAGGGTACAAGAGATAAGGCCGCCCGCATGAAAGGATTTAAAAAAGGAGATTTAGTTTGTGAGTACATGCAAGAAATGGCAACAGGTCACCACAAATTGATTACAAATACTTTCAAGGCGGTATGTCTTACTTTTAGTAATGGTAAATTATTAGTAGAAGGTAATCAAGTTATAGAAGATGAGGAAGAAGAGGATGATGATGACGATTGGTAAAAAATGAATTTATGAAAGTAGGAGATTTAGTAAAGCATAAAGATTCTGGTGAAAAAATGACTGTGGTACGTCTTATTGGAGACGACCATGATGCAGATGCTACAGGAAATTATTTTAAAACAATGGATCGTAGATTTGAAATCCAAGGTTACGTCTTTGGTGATCCCACTTGTATCTGGTTTGATAAAACTGAATTGAAGCAAGCTGTTTTTAAAACTGCAGACCTTGAAATTATAAAAAATGAAATACCTGTGGCTGCTGCGGTTAGTACTGCATTGCTGGCAGACTCCGACAATGATTTAGACGATTTGAATCTGGATGATTTGAATTTGGATGATTTAGATCTAGGAGATGTTGCAGACCTTGATTTGGATCTGGATGACCTGGACCTCAATTTAGATGATTTAGATATG
>CAZNNX010000201.1:1290-4165 GCA_964574485.1 uncultured Saprospiraceae bacterium
ACTTTAGCTTTAGATTTTTGGATTAACTTAACTACAAATCTTTTCCATTCTAAATCCTCAATAGGACCAAACCAATGCTTGGAAGTTGCCACACCACCAGAGGGAAATATAGCAATTACCTCACCTTGAGATAATCTTTCCAAAGTATTTTTTCTGGTTTGTATTATTGTTTCTAAAGCTTCTTTGGTTTCTCTAAAGTCAATAGGGAGGAAGTAGGGCTGAAACATTTCTTCAGTGCACAATACCTCATTCACAAGGATGCCAAATTTATCTCTCAGTTTTGAGGCGATTAGCCCCAGCATAAGACCATCTGCTACGCCAAAAGGATGATTAGAGATTATGATCAATGGACCATCTTTAGAAATCCCAGCTAATTTTTTTTCATCATAAACGGGATGTATTTTTAGTTTTTCCAATGCTATGGACCAAATGCTTTGCGGTGTTAGTTGCATTTGCTTCATCTCCGTATAAAGCTTTTCTATGCGAGGCCTTCCTGTTAATCGTTCTATTAGTTTGATCAGCTTTCTTTTGTAGAAAGGATCATCATCTTTTGCATAACTTAATCTGGATCTCGCAACATCTATACTGATTGGTTTGTTTTCTTTCATAAACAAAATATGTTTTCAATTTTCGAAAATAGGAAAATAATCTCTTACATACTCGAAATTTGCGAGAAAGAACTTTTGTATGCTCTTGAATTCAGACAGAAGCAATTTGGCAATGATCAACTTTATATCAAGGTCTTCTCTGATGAAAAAATAAAATTCATCTTAGAGGACGAGCATGCAATCATTATCACACAGGATTTGAACCAATTATTTGAAGATCAGCAGATCAAAGAACAATTAAAAAAAATACCCGCCTTCATTTTAAATTGGATTGATTTAGAATCCATAAAAGGAAAAGTAGAACGGAAACTGAAAGAAATTTTAAAAAAAGATGATTTTCTGCTTCTTAAAAAAGTAGATAAAGACCTGGAAATTTCTTTATTTCACAGGGATGAATTCAAGAGAAATACTTCCTTGAAAGATATTTTTTAAGAATCGTAAAAAATTCGCGGCACTCTTCCGCTGATATGAGTAAGTAATTCATAGGGTATAGTACCGGCTGCCTCAGCAACAAATTCAATAGGAAATTCCGGCCCAAATAAAATGACTTCATCTCCCTCTCTGACATCCACATGGCTAACATCAATAAAACACATATCCATACAAATATTTCCGACAACAGGACAAACAAAACCATTAACAAAAACGGATCCCTTCCCATTTCCGAGAGATCTCACATAACCATCAGCGTAACCGATAGCCAGTGTCGCAATTTTCCTGTCATCTAAACTGAAACTATGACGCCCGTATCCAACTGCTGCGCCTGCTTTTACCCATCTGATCTGAGAAATAGTTGTCTTTAAAGTGGCTACAGGTTTGAGTAAAAATTGAATTTTACGGTTGGGATCAATGCCATGTAGTCCTATGCCTAACCTAACCATATCAAATTGTTTATCGGCAAATTTTGAGATTCCGGCAGTGTTGAGAATATGTTTCGTTAGTTTTTTCTGAAGCTGCTCCTCCAGCTGTAAGGAAATAGTCTCGAAAAGTTGAATTTGTTGCTTTGAGAATTCATCCTGTTCTCGCTCATCCGCAGCAGCCAGGTGTGAAAATATGGCAATAGGTTCAATGAAATCTTTGTTTATTGTCAGTAATTCAAACAAAGAATCAATTTCTTGAGGCGCAAAACCTAATCTGTGCATGCCAGTGTCTAGCTCAATATGTACTTTTAATTTTTGAAAATCAACCCTCTCTTGTTTGATGAAATATAAAATTTGTTCAAGTTGATAGAAACTGTAAATAGCTGGTTCTAAATTATATTTGGATAGAAGTCCGTATTGTTCGGGGGAGGAATTCATCACCATAATAGGAACTTCAATGCCTTTGGTTCTCAGTTCTACCCCCTCATCCACATAAGCAACACCCAGATAGTCAACATGATGATATTGTAATAATCTGGCAACTTCATAACTACTGCTACCATAGGCAAAGGCTTTCACCATTACCATGGTTTTTGTTTGTGGATCCAGAATTTTTTGATATGTTTTGTAATTATGAACCAAAGCATTCAAATCTAATTCCAGAACAGTATTATGTGTCTTTTTTTGAAGAATTCTTACAATTTTTTCAAATTCAAACACTCTGGCACCTTTAATTAAGATATTTTCCTTTTCAAAATGAACTTTAGTTTGTAGCTGATTGATAAATTGAAGCGTATTTTCAAAAAACTGACAGTTGAAATCCTTAAAAAATTGCTGATTTCTTTCCATTGCTTTTCCAACTGCAATCAGTCTATTTACCTGATAAGAACCAAGTAATTGAGAAATTTTAGAATATAATTCAGATTCTTCCATGCCACTTTCCAGGATATCTGAAAGTATAACAGTTTTGCTTTGAATTATACTCAAACTAGATTTTTGATGTTGAAAATCTAGGGCAATTTCCAAACCAGACAAATCATTATTATAGGTATCGTCAATAATCATACACTGTTGTATCCCTGATTTCCATTCCAAACGCATGGGTAATTCAGTATTTAATTGAGATATCCTTTCTTGAATTAGCTCATTGGGAATGCATAATTGCTGCATCATCACAATGCAATGAATTGTATTTTCAATACTAGCCTGATGCGTGTAAGGAAGGCGTATGTAGAAAGTTTGACCAGATTGAATAATCCGTATCTCTGTTCCTCCCGTCCATTTGGATTGCTCTATTCTAATTTTGGCTACTTGATTTTTACCCCAGGAGATTAATTTTTTTTGAGGGTAAACCCTTTTTATCATTTCATCAATCAGCAAAAAATCACAACAATAGATAATACTCTC
>CAZNNX010000202.1:0-4145 GCA_964574485.1 uncultured Saprospiraceae bacterium
TTTTTTCTAGATTTTGATTGGGTATCTGATAAAAATGCTTCAAGATTTCTTTGGTTGTTTGGTCTTCAGTTTTTGGTTTTGATTTAGACTTATTTGCTTCAATTATTTTTTTTCCAATAAAACTAAATAAGGAATAGGGTAATAATATTTTTGCCAGCTTTTTAATGGGGTTCTTGTTATTTCTCAGCCATAAAATCAATTGTGAAAAAGATTTGGATTTGGCTTTTTTAGTTTCATTGTGAATGACTTCAAAATTTGGGGTAAAGTCAGGATCGATTGACAGCCAGTTGAAAATCTCTCTGCAAACAAGATCTGGTTTTCCTTTCAAATCTTCAAAGAAGATTATTTTGACCTGTTCTTTTGGAAAGTATTTGTAAACAATTTCTAATTGTTCGGCATACAGTCCCATGTATAAGAACAATCGATATAGCATATCTTTTTGATCGTTTTTACTTATTACATCTTGAAATTCTTCAAAATTTCTATCGAGCCAACCATTGAATTTTTCCATATGGTAGGCCGAACTTAGTCTGGAAACAGGTTCTCTGATGATAAAAATAATTTTAGCTTGGGGATTGATCTGAAAGGCACGCTCCATAGAAAAATCCTTCAAGGAGGCATTTGCATTTTTTGCTATTTTAATTCGAGGATTTTGGGTATTTCCCAAAGTGAAGCATTCCTTAAATGTTTTTTCAAAACCCGTAGCAAATGTGGCTTCATCGGTTAGGAATCCAAATTCATTCTGAGGGTGGCTAACAATTTCAGGATGCTCTGCCAAATAATTTTTTAATGAAGTTGTTCCGGCTTTTTGTGCTCCTATAATAAACAAATCAATTCCTGCTGTCATATATTATTTTTCTAGAAGTTCGGATAACTGATTTACCTTTGATTGATGACAAATTACATATTCGCACAGGTTGGTATCTCCATGTATTTCGATGGTTGATAAAGATCTTAAGCTGATAAATTCGTTGTTTTGCTTAATGACGCGGAAAATAAGATATGAATGTCTTTGAAAAAGATCCAAAATTTGATTCTGTCTTTCCAAACGAATCCCGTTATCAGCTTGATAAACCGGTAAAATTTCTATTAAAATGAAAGGTTGGTAACGGGACAACCAAGGTTCGAGCGTCTGTAGAACTTCCCATTCTCCTCCCTCAACATCTATTTTAAGGATAGATATGTCTTGAATTTCAATTGTTTTTTCTATTTCAGAAAGGTTCATCAGGGGAATGTACATCTTTCTTTTGATGGATTGGGTAGATCTGTAATTGGAAATCATAGAAGCACTGCTGTCGTCAGAGGCATCTGTATAGAAATGAAGGACACCTATTTCTGCATTTTTATGTATTCCAACAGGAATCAGGTCGCAATTTGAAAATTGATTTGTCTGAATCAGTTTTTGCACATAAGAAACACAGGCGGGATTAGGCTCGAAACCAATATAGGGTTTATTGGCATCCACAGATTTTAATTTCAAAAGGGTTTGACCTATATTAACACCTACATCAATAAAATGCCCGGAACTTTTTGGACAGATTTGCTCTAAAATTTTTATCATCCAGGGTTCTGTCATGTAAACATTGGGTAATCCTTCTCCACCCAGTACAGGAATACTGAATTTTCGGTTATTGATTCTAACCATTGTTTTAATCTGTAGAAATCGGAGGAGTTTAAAAAATTGAAAAATCTTTATCATGCAAAATAGTTAAAGAATCCATTTAATAAGTTTGATAAAAATGGGATTGTTGCCTTCTATATGAAAAGCGCCAATGGCAAAATAGGTTGGGACCAGTATGCAGATCCACAAAACAGATAGAAAAATATTTTTTTTCAATACTTCCTCTTGTTCATATGTATTGATTATGAGAGACATGGCAGGTATACAAAGTATCAGATAGCTTAAGCTCCGGGTAGAGTCTAGAACCAAAAAAGAAACACAAAAGCTAGGTAGAATAGCGAGGAGAAATATAGAAAGGTAGAAGTATTGTTTTCTCTGTATCAGTAAGCCAAATACCAAAATAAAAAGGATCCAATATCCTTCTAATGCCGACCATAGCGCGAATAAATACATATTAGCAGTTCTTAGTAATACGGAAAAGCCTACATCGCCTCCGGAAGTTTCCAATTGGTAATAGTGTGAAAGTGCGTATCTGAATCCAAGATAAGTCAGAACAACCAATGAGCCTAAAATCAGCAAGGGGAGGGCTTTTTTAAGGATATTTTGTATTTGAGTTTCGATGGGTAAGATATCCCTGAGAAAATGATATAATAATACCATAGGCATGGCAATGATTCCCCTTTCATCGTTGAGTGCGGCCAAAAAAAGAAATAAAAAAACGAACAATCTCTGCCGGGAACCTAAGGCAATCAGAAGAAAGCTAAGAGAAAAAATATCAAATTGAGCAGTTGTATTAATTATTCCCATTTTTCCACCGTAAATGAAAGATAAGCCCAGGGTTAGCAAAAAAGCCAATTGTTGATTTTGGATTTGCTTGTCTACAATTTTCATGAAAAGATAAAAAAAGAATAGGGTAGTGACCAATTGGAATAAATAGATCATCAAGATGTTTTGAAAAGGGAGCCATCCAAACAAGAAGGGTATGAATAATCGAAATGTTCTTTTTGCATTGTGATGGCTTGGGTCGCCCTGCCAATGCTCGGTGAAGGGATCATTCATTTGTTTCAGAACGATATCCCAGGTATCCTGGCTGTTTGGATTCCTGTTGCAAATAGATTCAAGCGGGGGAAAGGAAAAGAAAAATACTAAAAAAAAACAAAATAGAGCAGTGAAGCCAAATACAAATTTACCTTTCATCCATTTTTCAAAAATGAACAAAGGAAATTCAAAAATAAGTTGACATACTTCTTTCATTTTTAGATGAGTGGTTTTCTTTTAAAGTCTCCTCTTGAAAAATATTTCTCTATGAAACAATACATCAATATGAAAAAGTAACGGCTTCCCATTTCTTTGATTTTCAATTTGGAAACACCATATTTTCTGTTAGTCCAGGAATTGGGCACGATTTCATAACTAAAACCTCTGATAATAGCTTTGAGGGGAAGTTCTATAGTAAGGTTAAAGTGAGGGGATAAAATAGGTTTAACGCCCTCAATTACTTCCCTTTTATACAATTTAAAGGCATTGGTGGTATCATTGTATTTGATATTCATTACAATGCGAATGATTCTGTTTGCTATTCGGTTTACCCATTTTTTTACCCAGGGGTAATCAACCACCTTGCCACCTTTGCCCCATCTGCTTCCAAAAACACAATCTACATCTTTCTCACGCATGGTGGTGTAAAATTTAATCAGATCATAGGGCGAGTCAGATAAATCAGCCATCATAATAGCAACACAATCTCCTGAAAATCTTTCCAATCCGTATCTTATGGCATAGCCAAAACCGTTAGGGCCCAAATTGGTGACATAACGAACAGAGGGATATTTTTGACAGAGGTTCTGTAAAACGAGTTCGGTATTGTCTTTCGAATTATCGTTTACGATCAGGGTTTCATGTTCAATTTTGATTTCGTTCAGGGCCTTTTCAAGCGCATCAATGGTTTCAGTGATGGATTCTTCTTCATTGTAAGCGGGGATTACGATACTTAGTTTCATGGGAACGATTCAATCTATCAATATCTTTTGAGCATGTTGTCATGCATTTCTACGAGGGTGTCTTCCAAGTTAAATTTATAATTCCAATGGGGGTAATGGGATTTAAATTTATTTACATCACTAATATACCATATGTGATCACCAATTCTGTTGGTTTCAGCATAGGAATACTGCATTTTATTTCCGGAAATTTTTTCACACCAATCAATAGCCTCCAGCATACTACAATTGGCGAATCGACTACCACCGGCGTTATAAACTTCTCCAGCTTTGGGATTTTGATAAAAATGCCAAAACATTTGTACCAAATCATAGCTATGTATATTATCTCTGACTTGTTTGCCCTTGTATCCAAAAATTGTATAGTGATTTCCAGTTATAGCACATTTCATCAAATAAGCTAAAAATCCGTGTAGTTGGGCTCCGGAATGATTCGGACCGGTAAGACAGCCACCTCTGAATACACCTGTTTTCAGGCCAAAATATTTGCCGTATTCTTGCACCATAACATCAGCGGCGACCTT
>CAZNNX010000203.1:0-1868 GCA_964574485.1 uncultured Saprospiraceae bacterium
TAATAAGTACTTTCGATAAATGTTTTGTTTTTTTGTGATGTGTACCCCTACTTGATTTGGTAGGGGTTTTTTGTTTAAATAAAAAAGTCCGACCTAAGTCGGACTTTGTGCCTCGAGGGGGACTCGAACCCCCACATCGTTGCCAATACTTGATTTTGAGTCAAGCGCGTCTACCAGTTCCGCCATCAAGGCTTTCAGAAGCGAATGCAAATATAATTTGAGTTTTTTTAAAAATTAAATCTTTTTTAATAAAAAGCTAAATTTCTACCTTGCCATGAATCAATTTTTCAATTCGGGAGAAATAATTTTCTTTTTGTGAGTATATTGATAAATCCTGAAAGGAATTCAAATCATCGAGTTGAATTTTTTCCATTTGTAAATAGGATTCAATTGTTAAAGCATTTTTTTCTCTGTATTTTTTTAATTTCTCAAACAGAGAGCTCGTTTTTTCAGGTGTTGATTCTGAAATCTCCTCATTCAAAAACATCATTTCCATTAAAAAATCTTTGCTTAAAGAAATGGATTGCTTGTCAAAATGAAAAAGGGTAAGCAAATAATCCAATCTTAAATTAAATTTTGATAAGGTTTTATATGCTAAATTGTTGAATGAAGATAGTGCTATAAAATCCACATCACTGCTGATTAGGCTGTGATGGTCAGGATGAAACTCTTTTGCTCTTTGTAAATAAATCTGCTTTAATTCAGGCTCTGATATTCGCAAGCAAGGTAGAAATCCATAAAAACTAAAGAAATTTTGATTTGTATTAAAATCCTTCCACTCCATTGACAGTTGTATATTTAAATTGCACTTTTTTATCCGGATGAATTATTTTGTAGGCTGATTGAACCATCAATGTAGCTTCATGGAAACCACAAAGAATTAATTTTAATTTGCCAGGATAGGTATTTATATCGCCTATGGCAAAAATGCCGGGAATATTGGTGCTATAATCAAAGGTATTTACTTCAATTGCATTTCTATCTATCTGCAATCCCCATTCTCCAATAGGACCCAGTTTAGGTGAAAGGCCAAAAAGAGGAATGAAATGATCAGTTTTTACCCAATAGTTTTCTCTTCCCATTTGTTCAACCTCAACAGCTTCCAAATGATTTTGTCCTCTAAGACCTATAATTTGAGCTTCAGTAATCAATTTAATTTTCCCATTTGCAGCTAATTCTTCTACTTTTTCTACGGAGTCAGGTGCTCCTCTGAAGGATTTTCGGCGATGAATCATATGAATTTCTTTAGCTATGTCTGCTAAAAAAATTGTCCAGTCTAATGCAGAATCTCCTCCACCTGCAATTACCACGGATTTATCTCGATAAAATTCAGGATCTTTAATGATATACTCAACACCTTTTTCTTCATAAAAATCTATACGCTCAATAGGTGGTTTTCTGGGCTCAAAGCAGCCTAGCCCTCCAGCGATGGCAATTACGGGTGCTTCAATAATATTTCCTTTATGAGTTCTTATCTCGAAAAGATTATTTGCATTTTTTAAAATGCTTTCTGCTCTTTCTCCAAGGCTAAATCCTGGTTTGAAAGGAGCTATTTGCTTTAAAAGGTTTTCCGTTAAATCTCCGGCAAGAATTTCTGGAAATCCGGGTATATCATAAATAGGTTTTTTGGGATAAATTTCATTTAACTGACCTCCCGCTTGTGGTAAATAATCAATCAAATGGCATTTTAATTTGAGTAAGCCAGCTTCAAAAACAGTAAACAGACCTGTAGGGCCAGCCCCTATAATGATGATATCCGTAGAAATTTTATTCATGTTGTTTAGATTCGTTCTAATCTAACAAAGATAAAAAAACAAAGTTTAGAATAATGTAATTTGGATGGAAGGATCATCATCATTGTTGTCATT
>CAZNNX010000203.1:1968-4141 GCA_964574485.1 uncultured Saprospiraceae bacterium
ATTTTAAATCTTTTTGCATAAGTAAAACCTTTTTCGGCCTCATAATAAACTGCAGTTATGATTTGTTCTGCATCATGCTGAAAAACATCATAAATATCTTTCGGTTCAAATCTATTGTGTAGGTCATAATTCGTCATTTCATATGATCCGTTCTTGTAGAATGCGAGTATCCGGTCTTCTTCTTCAAATGCTCCGAGTAATTTACCGTATTCTGAAGTATTAAGTCTGCCATTGGATGGGTCGTACCAAATTTTAAGTGCGCCAAGAGTAGATTCGCCTTTACTTTTGATCGTTATTTTACGAATGGGGTATTTGGTTAAAACATTGCCTCTGGCTCCTCTACCTTTTACTGCCAATTGAGAAAAATCATATTCAAATTCTTTCTTTTTGGCTGAGCATGATTGGGTTAGCCTCACCTGAATCAGCTCAGCTTCTCCATTGGGATTGGCACTAAAATGATGAACAATTGATTTTTCAACTCCATCAGCAACTGGATATTTCTTATCCCGGGTTATGGCTGATACGGGAAATCGCTTAACGTAGTTTATGCCCGCTTCTAAATCAGCATAAACAACATTATAAATCATCCTTTCATTTTGTTTTTTCCAAACAGAGACATGTAAAGGATTTTTACCAATAAAAACTTTTTCAGCAATTTTTGTGACAAGGAATGAGCCATCCTTATGGAAGACTATGATATCATCCATATCAGAACATTCCTCGATGAATTCATCTTTTTTCAGTGCTGATCCCATGAATCCCTCTTCTCGGTTGAGATATAGTTTGGCATTATTTACAACTACCTCTACGGCAGAAATATTGTCAAAGTGTATGATCTCTGTTTTTCTTTCTCTGCCTTTCCCAAAGTCTTTCAGCAATTTACTATAGTAGTTGATTGCATATTCAACCAAGTGATTCAGATGATGGCGTGTTTCCTTTAATTCATTTTCTAATTTCAAAATGAAATCATCTGCCTCAAACTTGTTGAATTTAGAAATTCTTTTGATTTTAATCTCTGTTAATCTGATGATATCTTCAGTTGTGACAGCCCGGTAAAAATTCTTGATAAATGGCTTAAGACCTTCATCTATGGCCGTTAACACAGCTTCCCAAGTCTCGCATTCTTCAATTCTTTGGTAGATCTTATTTTCAATAAATATTTTCTCTAAACTGGCAAAATGCCATTTTTCCATTAATTCTTCCTCTTCAATTCTTAATTCCCATTCTAATAAATCTTTGGTTTGCAGCGTTGATATCTTGAGGAGTTCCTCCACAGTAATAAAAACAGGTTTGCCATCAACAATCACACATGCGTTGGGAGAAATTGACGACTCGCAATCAGTAAAAGCATAAAGTGCATCAACTGTCATTTCAGGCGAAGTACCCGGAGGTAATTCGATTTGTATCTCTACATGCTCGGCCGTATTGTCTGTGACTTTTTTTATTTTGATTTTATTCTTATTGCTCGCCTTAACAATACTCTCAATTAAGCTTCCTGTTGTTGTGCCAAAAGGAATTTCTTTTATAGTAAGAATTTTACGATCTGTAATTTCAATTTTTGCTCTGATTCTAACCTTACCACCTCTTTTACCTCCATTGTAATTACTAACATCGATAGAACCCCCCGTTAAGAAGTCAGGATAAATTCTTGCTTCCTCACCTTTGAGAATCTTGATGCAACCTTCGATAATCTCTATGAAATTATGGGGTAAGATTTTAGTTGCCAAACCAACAGCAATTCCCTCAACTCCATGTGATAAGAGTAATGGAAATTTTACAGGTAAGGTTACAGGCTCTTTTTTTCTACCATCATAAGAAAGTTGAAAAATTGTTATTTTCGGATTAAACAAAACAGCTTTGGCAAATTTTGACAAACGTGCTTCTATATAACGTGATGCGGCAGCATTATCACCTGTTCTGACATCACCCCAATTTCCCTGACAGTCTATTAAAAGATCCTTCTGTCCCATATTTACCAAAGCATCGTTTATGGAAGCATCGCCATGGGGGTGAAATTGCATGGTTTGACCAATTATATTGGCTACCTTATTATATCTGCCATCATCCATGGTATACATGGCATGAAGAATTCTTCTTTGAACCGGTTTTAATCCATCTTCAACAGCAGGTACAGCACGCTCCAATATAACATAGGAAGCATAATCCAAAAAAT
>CAZNNX010000204.1:0-4140 GCA_964574485.1 uncultured Saprospiraceae bacterium
ATAAAAAAATAACAAAAAAATCGAAAAAAAAATACTAATTTTGTTGAAAGGCTTGATTTTAAAGGTTTTTCAAGGAAAAATAAAATAAGAAAACTTACCAAATGAAAGAAGTTGAGCATTTTTTTACATCAATAAATCCCGTACTTGCCGCATTTTATGCAACAACCTTTACTTGGCTTTTAACGGCGATAGGTGCATCGCTTGTCTTTTTTGTGAAATCTGCGCACAGGGGAGTTCTTGATGCAATGCTCGGTTTTACAGGAGGTGTAATGGTGGCTGCCAGTTTTTGGTCCTTGTTAAATCCTGCAATTGAACTTTCAGAAAAACAATTTCCTAATTTCCCATGGGTTCCAGCTGCTGTAGGTTTTTTAGCTGGCGCCTTATTTTTATTTTTTCTAGATAAAAAATTACCCCACTTACACTTAAATTTCAAAGAAAGTGAATCTGAAGGAATGAAGACTCAATTGCATAAAACAACCCTTTTAGTTTTGGCAATAACACTACATAATATACCTGAAGGACTTGCAGTTGGAGTATTATTTGGTGCTGCCGCTAATGGAATTGATGGGGCTACTTTTTCTGCAGCCATAACTTTGGCTATTGGTATCGGAATACAAAATCTTCCAGAGGGGTTTGCGGTTGCGATGCCTTTGAGAAGAGCTGGAGCATCAAAATTTAAAAGCTTTTGGTATGGGCAACTTTCTGCTGTAGTAGAACCAATTGCTGGTGTAGTTGGGGCAATGGCAGTGATTTACATTGAGCCCATTTTGCCATTTGCTCTAGCCTTTGCAGCTGGAGCTATGATATTTGTTGTGGTTGAAGAAGTAATTCCAGAGACCCAACGGGATAAATACACTGATTTATCTGTTTTAGGCTTTATTGGTGGTTTTACAGTAATGATGATTCTAGATGTAGCTTTGGGTTAGTTATTTTGCTGTTTTTTCAAGCATAGGAACGAATTTAAATGTTCCATAATCCTCAATTTGAATTTCTTGCTCAGATTTTTTTACAATTCTCTTCATCAGTTGACTTTCGCCCTCGCCAACAGGAATAACCATAACACCTCCAATTTTAAGTTGTTGAATTAGGGTTTTTGGTATTTCAGGAGCGCCACAGGTAATTAAAATCTTGTCAAAAGGTTGATACGTCTCCAAACCTTTATAGCCATCACCATAAAATTGACTAGGATGAAATCCAAATTGTTTGATAATCTCCTTCGATTTTATAAAAAGTTCTTTTTGCCTTTCTATCGTGTATACACGTGCACCCAGTTGGCACAATATGCAAGTTTGAAATCCAGATCCAGTTCCAATTTCAAGTACTTTTTCGCCCTTTTTAAGATTTAATAATTGAGTTTGAAATGCAACAGTATATGGATGCGATATTGTTTGACCTGCGCCAATTTGAAAGGCAATATTCGTGTATGCTTTTTCTAAAAATGCTAAATCAAGAAAAAAATGTCTAGGTACAGCAAAAAAAGCATCTAAGATTCTTTCGTCTGAAATGCCTTTTTCCCGAAGTTCGTTTATTAGTTTTTTTCGGAGTCCTTGATGCCTAAAGTTATCTTGCATATTGCAAAGTTAAAGTGTTATCGCAATTTTGTGGTCTTAATTTACAAACAGTAACGTGTTGAAATTTGACATAAAAAACCCCTGATTTCATTTAAGAAAAACAGGGGGTGCTGCATTTAGTAGTGTAGCTTAAAGTCTACAGGGTCATTGGAACTTCCATAATCAATACCTCTGCTTTAGTTTTAGATTGATACGATAGTTCAGAAATATCCCAAATGCCAAGTCCATCTCTTTGTGATAATTCGATGTTTTCAACTACTACATCACCACTTAAAACAAATGTATAAACGCCATTCCCAGGTTTATTAACCTTGTATGGAAGAACTTTGTTTTGATCTAATTCAGCAATATGAAACCAAGCATCTTGGTGTATCCAAACACCCTCATCGTCTTTACTGGGAGATAATATTTGTTGAAATTTATTCTTTCTATCCTCTTTGTTAAGAGTAAGCTGATCATACCTCGGGATTACATTTCGTTTATTTGGAAAAAGCCAAATTTGAAGGAATTTTACTGGTTTGTCTGAATTTTTATTGTATTCGGAGTGTTGTATTCCCGTGCCAGCACTCATTACTTGAATGTCACCATTTCTAATAATAGTCGTATTACCCATACTATCCTTGTGTTCCAAATCACCATCAAGAGGAATGCTAATTATTTCCATATTGTCATGAGGATGAGTTCCGAAACCCATGCCAGGGGCAACAAAATCATCGTTCAAAACACGTAAAACTCCAAAATGCATTCTTTCTGGATTGTAATAATTGGCAAAACTAAAGGTGTGACAACTTTTTAGCCAACCATGGTCCGCCATTCCTCGTGAAGACGCTTTGTGTAATACTTTATTTTCCATTATCTTGGAGTTCTGATTGGGTAAATGATTGAAGCCCAGGATTTCCAATTCTTTTACCTCATCTATGCTATTTTGAATTAATTTAGCTGCCACTCCACTGGTGGCAAAAATTGCTGTACCAAGTAGTCCTTTGCGTAAAAAATCTTTTCTATCCATTTATTAATTCAGTTTACAATGTTAGCGGATGTTCAATTAATTTTTCTTAACCTATGTCAAGAAAATAGCATCATATCCTATATTTGTACAAAAAAATATGACATTAAATATATCAATTGAAAATAGCGTTTTGTTTATTTCCTTGAATAGACCTGAGGTATTCAATTCATTTAATAGGGAAATGGCTATTGCGCTTCAGGAAAAATTAGATAGTGCTGCAACAAATGATACAGTAAGAGCAATTGTAATTACCGGGGAAGGTAAAGCCTTTTGTGCAGGCCAAGATTTAGTAGAGGCTACTGATCCAAACGGACCTGAATTACAATCAATAGTTCGAGAACATTATAACCCAATTATAGAAAAAATTCGTTCAATTGAAAAGCCTGTAATTGCTGCTGTTAATGGAGTTGCCGCCGGTGCTGGGGCAAATATTGCTTTAGCTTGTGATATCGTATTGGCGAAAGAAAGCGCTTCATTTATTCAAGCCTTTAGTAAGATTGGCTTGATACCCGACTCCGGTGGAACATTTTTCTTACCTAGACTAGTTGGAATGCAAAAAGCACTTGCTCTTATGATTACTGGTGAAAAAGTTATGGCAAGCGATGCTGAAAAAATGAACATGATTTTTAAAGCAATTCCTGATGATAGTTTTGATGAAGAGGTTCGGAAGCTGGCCCAGACATTAGCGCAAATGCCAACAAAGGGAATTGGGTTAACAAAAAGAGCAGTCAATGAGTCCTGGAATAATTCACTTTTAGAACAATTAAAACGAGAAGAAGAATTACAGACAGAAGCTGGGAAATCATTCGATTTCAATGAAGGAGTAACTGCTTTTTTGGAAAAAAGAAAACCAACCTTTAAAGGAAAATAAAATGGAAATTGGAATAATTGGAGCTGGAACTATGGGGAGTGGAATCGCGCAGGTTGCAGCTCAAAATGGACATTCTGTAATACTTATTGATTCATCTGAAAGCGCTTTATCCAAAGCAAAATCAGTATTGCATGCTACTCTCGTAAAATTGGTTGAAAAAGGAAAGATATCAGAACAGGAGTCTAGCAAAATTGAAAAAAATATCTCGTATTCAACTGAAATTTCTTCTTTACATAAATCAGAGTTGGTTATTGAAGCAATAATTGAAAAGCTTGAGGTTAAACACGAGTTGTTTCAAAAAATTGAAGCTGTTGTTTCAGAAAATTGCGTAATTGCAAGTAATACTTCTTCTTTATCAATTGCCTCACTGGGATCTGCATTGTCAAATTCAAAACGTATAGTTGGAATTCATTTTTTCAATCCTGCACCGTTGATGCCCTTGGTAGAAATTATTCCTGCGGTTCAAACCTCAGCAAATGTTCTTGAAAAATCAATTCAAGTGATAAAAGAATGGGGAAAGGTGGTTGTTGTTTGTAAAGATACTCCGGGCTTTATTGTAAATCGTGTTGCTCGTCCTTTTTATGGAGAAGCGCTTCGTATTTATGAAGAAGGGAAAGCAGATTTTGCAACCATTGATTGGGCAATGACTCATTTTGGAGGATTTAAAATGGGACCTTTCACACTTATGG
>CAZNNX010000205.1:0-4112 GCA_964574485.1 uncultured Saprospiraceae bacterium
GAATTTTTCGCTTTTAAGATGTTGAATTTAGATCATTTGTTGGATGAAAAAAATTGGTGATTATTTCCAACGTATTGATTTGATCATTGGTTGCAAGAATTTCTCTACCGAAAAGATATTGATCTCCTCCTGAAAAATCAGATACCCTGCCACCCGCTTCCTCTACCAACAAGGCACCGGCAGCAACATCCCAGGGAGCCAGGCTGTATTCAAAAAAACAATCAAAACGGCCACAGGCGACATAGGCTAAATCAAGGGCAGCAGCTCCGCATCTTCTCAGTCCCCTTGAGTTTTGCATAAACCAGGACAGCGTTTGAAGGTAGGCAGTTGTTTTTTCAAAGTCATAATAGGGAAACCCGGTGGCAATCAGACTATCTGAAATATTCTTACTGGATGATACAAAGCATGGTTTTCCATTCAGTTGACAACCTTTTCCCGCAATGGCAGAAAACATTTCAGCTCTGTTTGGCTCATACACAAGTGACAGCACAGTTTTGTTTTTATGTTGAAGCGCCACACTAATTGCATAAAAAGGAATGCCGTGCAGGTAATTGGTTGTTCCATCCAATGGATCGATTATCCACAACCATTCTTTGTCCTTATCCATGGTGACTGTTTCTTCCTCCAAGAGGAAGGCGGCATCAGGGAGTAGCCCTTTAAGACCTTCGTACAACATTTGTTCGGAGCTTTTATCAACATAAGATACCAGACTGTTTAAAGACTTAGTTTCTACTTGTATTATTTCTCTTTTACTTTGTTCTTTTTTTTGAAATTCCCCCACTTTTTTAATCAATTGCACCGCTTCGCCATGTATTTTTTCTAATAATTCCATAAATAAAGATTGTATATTTATAAGTTATTTTCAAAGAGTCATTAATCATTTAATCAATTATGAATAACAATAGAATTTCTACAAAAGTAAATAAAGAAACTGTACTTGAGATAAAAGAACATCTGGAAGCCATTGAAAAAAAGTTACCCTTTCTAATTTCTTTAACTCAAGATGAAAGGGGATATATTCCTAAATTACAAAGAGATAACGAAATGTTTGTTGAAGAAACTATTCGTGCAGCCGAAAAACACGATCAGGTAATTCCCTATTATATTGATACCAAAGAAATGAAAAAAGATCTGGAATTATTTCAACAGTTGGCAAGAATTCAATTGATGATTTCAAAATTACAGGCAAAGATAGAGGATACAAAGCAGTTGTCTGGAGCTGAAGCTTTGGCTTCTGCTCTGGTTACGCAGAATATTTTTCAAATAGCAGGTAGAATGGGTGTTCATGGTATGACTGCACTATCTGTTCGGCTAGCCGATTTGTATGTAAATGAATAAGACCTCTTTTTTATTAAATATAATATTTTCATAACTTTGCGCTGCAAAAAATCTTGAATCAATCAAATAGCAAGACTGTGTCAACTTATAAACTTTACTCTTTTTTAGATTTACCCAAATTAGATTTAGAAACCTTAGCATACTGGAAAGAAAAAGAGGTTTTTCAAAGAAGCCTTACAGAAAGAGAGGGGGCTGAAAACTTTGTTTTTTACGAAGGTCCACCTTCTGCCAATGGCCAACCTGGTATTCATCACGTATTGGCCCGATCAATTAAGGACACTTTTTGCCGATATCAGACAATGAAGGGTAAATTGGTCAGACGTAAAGCAGGATGGGATACCCACGGCTTGCCCATTGAGCTTGCTGTTGAGAAAAAGTTGGGTATTACGAAAGAAGATATCGGAAAAAAAATATCAGTTGAGGATTATAATCAGGCTTGTCGAACCACAGTGATGGAGTTTAAGGACAGATGGGATGATATTACTGAAAAAATGGGATATTGGGTTGATTTGAACGAGCCTTATGTGACTTACGAAAATGATTATATTGAATCTTGCTGGTGGCTATTGAGAAGGCTTTATGATAAGGGTTTGTTGTACAAGGGCCTAACGATTCAACCTTACTCTCCAGCAGCAGGAACAGGACTGAGTTCTCACGAATTGAACCTGCCGGGTTGTTATAAGGAAGTTTCCGATAATACGGTGGTAGCTATGTTTAAAGTAACCAGGAATGAGGCGTCAAATTTTTTATTTGAAACAGATTCTGAAGATCTAAGAATTCTCGCCTGGACCACTACTCCGTGGACTTTACCAAGCAATACAGCCCTAACTGTCGGACCAAAGATTAAATATGTGAAAATTACAACATCCAATCCTTACACCAATCTACCCGTCAGTGTGGTTTTGGCAGAGGACTTGGTTTCCAAATGGTTTGGCGGTAAAAATCAGGCGCAGGAAATCAAAAGATCTGAAACATTCACTGGCAATCAACTATCCGGAGTTCGATATGAACAACTGCTGGATTTTGGGAATCCAATCGAAGAAATGGATGGAGCGAGCGATGCCTTTCGGGTAATTTGTGGTGATTTTGTAACCACGGAAGATGGTACGGGTGTTGTACATACTGCTCCTTCTTTTGGAGCAGATGACCGTAAAGTTGCCAAGGCAAACGGAATCGGATCGCTTACCCTGGTGGATAAACAAGGAAAATTTACTGATAAGGTTGGCCCTTTTTCTGGTCGATTTGTAAAAAATTACAACGACGAAGAGGACTATAAGAGTGTGGATGTAGATATTGTTATTTATTTGAAAGAGAATAATCTGGCTTTTAATGCCCAGAAATATGCACACAACTATCCTCACTGCTGGAGAACCGATAAACCAATTTTATACTATCCTTTGGATTCCTGGTTTATCAAAGCCTCTGCTGTGAAAGAAAGAATGTATGAGCTGAATAAAACCATAAACTGGAAACCAAAATCTACCGGAGAAGGAAGATTTGGCGGTTGGCTCGAAAACTTACAGGATTGGAATCTTTCCCGTTCTCGCTTTTGGGGTATTCCGTTGCCGATTTGGAGAACTGAAGATGGTTCTGAAGAAATTTGTATGGATAGCATAGAGCAGTTGTACAATGAAATTGAAAAGTCTAAGGCTGCTGGATTTATAAAGGAAAATCCATTTGCAGGATTTACTCCCAATGATTTTTCAAAAGAAAACTACAACAAAATTGATTTGCACAAACATATTGTGGATCAAATTATTCTTTGCTCCCCCAAGGGTAAGCCTATGCGTCGTGAATCAGATCTGATTGACGTTTGGTTTGATTCCGGTGCGATGCCTTTTGCGCAGATGCACTATCCTTTTGAAAATAAAGAATTGATTGATAATGCATTAAATGGAAAGGGTGGAGAAGTTGCCTTTCCGGCTGATTTCATAGCCGAAGGCGTTGATCAAACTCGCGGGTGGTTTTATACTTTGCATGCGATTTCAGTTATGTGTTTTGATTCGATCTCTTACAAAAATGTTGTATCTAACGGATTGGTTTTAGATAAAAATGGACAGAAAATGTCCAAAAGATTGGGCAATGCGGTAGATCCTTTTGAAACCATTAATACCTATGGAGCTGATGCCACGCGTTGGTACATGCTGACAAACTCTCAACCCTGGGATAATTTAAAATTTGATCTGGCAGGTGTTGATGAGGTTCGAAGAAAATTATTTGGTACGCTTTACAATACCTATATTTTCTTTGCAACCTATGCCAATATCGATTCTTTTGATGGTTACAGTATTAAGGATTTTGATTACAAGGGAGAGGTTTCTCTTCAAAATAGAGCAGAGATTGACAGATGGATTATCTCTTTGTTACATACTTTGGTAAAAGAAATAGATGCCGACTATGCAGATTATGAACCAACGCAAGCGGGCAGAAAAATCGAAGAATTTGTTGATAGCCATCTAAGTAATTGGTATGTGCGCCTTTGTCGCCGTCGTTTCTGGAAAGGAGGACAGGATGAAGATAAACTGGCTGCTTATCAGACTTTGTATTACTGTTTAACCACCTTGTCTAAATTAATGGCTCCGATTGCCCCATTCTTTAGTGATTTCCTCTACAGAAATTTGAACGAAGCTACAAAATGGGAAAAGCATGATTCCGTTCATTTATCTTTTTTCCCAATTGCAGAAGAAAAGGCAATTAATAAAACTTTAGAGGAGCGCATGGATTATGCTCAAAGAATTTCATCTATGGTACATTCACTGCGCAGAGGTCAAAAA
>CAZNNX010000206.1:0-4099 GCA_964574485.1 uncultured Saprospiraceae bacterium
ATGGTAAATATTATTGGCGACGAATTATATCCCGTTGTTCTGGGTTCCAGAATTTTAGGCATGGGCGCATTGAAAGGTGGTATGCCCATGTACAAATACATAGCCAATAGATTTTTAACTTTCACGCAAAACATTCTGATTAATTACAAATTGTCTGAATACCATACGGGTTACAGAGCGTTCAGTAAAGAAGTACTCCAAAAAATCAATTTCAACGCCAACGATGAAGACTTTGTTTTTGATAATGAAATGTTATCGCAAATTGTTTTTGCCAAATTTGATATAGCAGAAGTTACATGCCCAACCAAATATTTTAAAGAAGCTTCCAGCATTAACTTTAAAAGGTCAATGAAATATGGCTTTGGCGTCTTACGCGTTTCTTTTCAACATTTTTTTTGTAAAAAGGGTTGGATGAAACTCCAAAGATATGCCTAAACTTATTCTTAAAAATCCAACTGAAAACTAAGAACGGGAGTCAAACCAGAATTTGCATCAGGTTCTAATCCTTTTGTATTTCTGTTGTATTGATAGGACCTGTAGTTCATTTTGTTGTTGGTGGCATTTTGAATATCAACAGCGATCGTCCAAGATATTTTCTTAGCATCTTTTCTGTATGCAATTCTTCCATCCATTCTAAAATAAGGCCAGGCAAATTGTGCATCATAAGCTCTTGATTGATCCGCAATAAAATATCCTGCATTTTCAGAAGCCTGCTGGTCAACAGTTTCATAATGCAAGGCCCCTCTTAGAAAAGATTTTAAGCCAATTTGCAAAACGCCACCCTTTCCTTTATTAAAAGTAAATTCTTTGGTTGCCATAATCGAGGTTGAGAAAAAATTATCCAATCTGGAAGAACGATAATTATTATCTCTTGTAGAAAATACTGATCTAAAAATTGATCCTGTAACGATTGCAAAAAATCCTTTTCCGAAAAACTTTTCAAAAGTAAGGTCAACGCCATAATTCATTCCAGTTCCCTTGTCTACCATTTCATTCGTGCCATAGTTATCTCTCATGTTATAATACCAATAAGTACTAGATTCATACACGCTTACCGGTACCTGAAACAAATACTGATAATATCCTTCCACCTGAATTTTAAAATCTTTTCCTATCAGTTGTTCTACGCCCAAAACTACATGGTGCGACCGGGTCATTCTTAGATTTTTATTAGGTTGGTAGGTTGCTCCATTTTGATCTTTAAATTGAAGTAAATAAGTTCCAAAGGGCAGACATTTACTATGAAGACCATAAGCTAAAGTGATACTGGTTTTTTGAAAGGGCTGGTATTTCATTGAAAAGCGAGGATCCACAGCATAGCTGTTATTCAAATTCAGATACATGGCGTGCACACCCAAATTAAAAACTAATTTCTCATTCGCTTTAAAACTTCCCTGTACGTATATCTGTTGCAAAAAAGTAGAACCCCTCAGACCGGATCCCCTACTTCTTTCCATGTCAATGTTCTGGTTTGGCTTGAAAAAGGATTCCGTAACAGGAATTTTGCCTAAAGGTGTAAATTGCCCCAAATAATTGTTGTAGTTGTCACCTC
The DNA here is from genome assembly GCA_964574485.1 of uncultured Saprospiraceae bacterium. Classification (GTDB taxonomy): domain Bacteria; phylum Bacteroidota; class Bacteroidia; order Chitinophagales; family Saprospiraceae; genus Saprospira. The sequence continues at coordinate 1,553 of CAZNNX010000206.1, forward strand.
CAAGATTTTCTCCGTACTCCAAATCCCAAATATGAAAAGTACTGATAATACCTGCTTTTAATCTGAGTTTGGCGCTTATTTTATAGCTGTAAACAGAATGAAGAGAAATTTGCGTATTCAAATAATCATTTCTTTCCAACCAAAATGCGGAATCTGCTTTCGCTGAAGGTGAAATTTGAAAATCGAAAATTTCGCTGATTGTTCCTCCCAATGTGGTTTTGATAAATGATCTGTCATTGATAAGTCTGGTATAGGTCATACCCAAAACGCCGAGATTTGAATTATTTAGGTTCCAATCATAGTCATAATTATACAACCATCTGGCTGTATCTCTCATCCACCAATTTTCCTGACTCAATCCACCCATGCCAAAAAAAGTGAATATATTTTTGTTATCAGGAGATGAAAAATAGAGGTTGAAAGAAAGATCCTGAAAATTGTTGGAAACATTGTCCCTAACAACATATAAACCCATCAAACCCAAGATTCCCAGAGTTGAATATCTGGCATTAATCAGGTATGAGCTTCTCCCCTTTTTTATGGGACCCTCCGTTGCTAAATCCACACCGATAAGTCCAAATCTGAAAGTATATTCCCTCTCGTGCAAATTACCCTTTCTAAATTTCATATCAAAAACACCCGAAAAAGCATTACCGTATTCTGCGGCAAAGGCTCCCGTTGAAAAATCTGAATTACTAAGCAGTGAGGCACTAAAAACAGTTAGTCCCCCTCCCGAGGTGGCAGGACGGGCAAAATGATTCGGATTGGGAATGTCCATACCTTCTACACGCCAAAGAACCCCGACAGCAGAATTTCCTCTGATTACAATATCATTTTCAGTGTCATTATTTGATTGAACACCGGGAAAAGCCATTACCATTCTGCCCGGATCATTGATACTGGCTGCATACCTTTGAGTTTCCTCTACGGAAAATGATCTTGTACTTACAACTGAAAGCTCATTTATAGGCGTATTGGTACCTGCAGAGGCGGATACAATAACCTCATCCGTTTGATTTACTGATTCCAACAAATTAATTTCCAAATACAATTCCTTCGCTGAACTTAGAATAATATTTTCGGAAATAAAATTTTGATAACCCACATACTGAGCTGCGACCACTATCCTACCAACAGGAACATTTTCCAATAAAAAATTACCATTTTCGTCAGATGTATTAGAAATTGTTGGTTCCAAATCTTTCACGTAAACATTTGCACCGATGATGGGTTGCTTTGTCTCTTTGTCAATAACGATACCTCTGATGTTTTGACTAGGGATTTGCTGCGCTTTTGAATCTAAAAAAGATAAAATTCCTAAACAAAGTAAAATCAAATAATTTTTCATGGGTAAATGAAGGGTTGGTTTGTAACAAAATTAATCTTTTTTTGATATTGGCCAATAAATAAGACTATTTTTGCCATGTAGTACAAATTTGAAATAAGTCTATGTTTTGGTTATACAGCATTGCAAAAACGGTTCATTTCATTGGTTTAATCAGTTGGTTTGCCGGCTTATTTTATTTACCGAGGTTATTCATTTATCATACTGAAGCATTTGATCATGAAGACCCACAAATTGCGGCAGCTCTAAAAAATCAATTTTTGCTGATGGAGAAAAAATTATATTCCATCATCATGACTCCGGCAATGATCATCACCTTTATCGGTGGGTTCAGCATGATTGGAATAGGAATTGCGCAGGGTGGAATGATTTGGTTTTTGAGTCAGACCTGGCTGCTCCTCAAACTATTTTTTATTTTTTTACTGACCATTTACCATCACTATAATTTAAAAATCATTAAAAATTTAAGCTTGGATATTAGAATCATGAGTACAACAGGACTTAGATATTTCAATGAAATTCCTACGGTAATCATGTTGATTATAGTTATGCTGGCAGTTTACAAGCATATTTTAAACTTTGGAATTGCTTTTATCGTTGTACTTATTTTTATTCTCTTTTTGGTAATCGGTATAAAAGTTTACAAAATTTACAGAGAAAATCGATGAAATTAAGATTAGGTTTTTCCCCCTGCCCCAACGACACTTTTATTTTTGATGCCTTGGTACATGAAAGAATTGACAACAATGTTTTTCAATTTGAGGTCATCATGGAGGACGTAGAAACGCTAAACTTAATGGCGTTAGAGGGAAAATTAGAAATCACAAAATTAAGTTATCATGCATTAGCCTATTGTTTGCAAGATTACAGGCTTTTAAAATCCGGATCTGCTTTAGGAAGAAATTGTGGCCCCCTGTTTATTTACAAAAATGACATCTCAGAAATTCCCCTCAACACATTAAGGGTGGGCATTCCCGGACAATATACTACTGCTCATTTTTTATTGCAATTTGCCTATCCCCAAATTACAAATAAAATTGTTTTACCCTTTCATCTTATAGAAAGAGAGATCAATCAAGGCAATCTAGATGCCGGTGTAATCATTCATGAAAATCGTTTTACCTATGAGGAAAGAGGATTTCGACTGATTTCAGATTTAGGTGCCAACTGGGAAGTAAAAACAAAGCATCCGATTCCTTTAG
>CAZNNX010000207.1:0-4035 GCA_964574485.1 uncultured Saprospiraceae bacterium
CTCTCGTGTATGATAATTTGATACGTGATCCTGTACCATAGGCTCCCCCAGTCCAACCCGTGTTCACCAACCAAATTCTAACATTGTGTTTAGTCATAAGTTCCCCTAACATTTCGGCATACTTGGTCGGATGAAGAGGTAAAAACGCAGCGCCAAAACAAGCGGAGAATGTGCTCTGAGGTTCGGTGATACCCATTTCAGTTCCTGCAACTTTGGCCGTATAACCTGATATAAAATTATACATTGCCTGCCCTTTCGTTAGTTTTGATATGGGAGGTAATACACCAGTGGCATCAGCTGTCAGGAAAAAAATATTTTTAGGCAGTGGTCCTTCTGATTTAGAAAGGGCATTGTCGATATAGTGAATTGGGTAAGATACTCTTGTATTTTCTGTAATACTAATATTTGAAAAATCTACAGTTCTGGTATTTTCATAAAACCCGATATTTTCCAATAAGGAACCATATTTAATAGCCTTCCAGATCTGTGGTTCCTTTTCTTCAGTTAGATCAACACATTTTGCATAACAGCCCCCTTCGAAATTAAATACGCCTTCATCAGACCAGCCATGTTCATCATCACCAATCAAAGCTCTTTCCGGATCAGCAGAAAGTGTAGTTTTACCAGTACCTGAAAGTCCAAAAAAGATGGCAGTATCTCCATTTTTCCCAAGATTGGCCGAACAGTGCATTGACAAGACACCTTTTTGATGAGGCAAAACATAATTCAAAATCGTAAAAATTCCTTTTTTTATTTCTCCTGTATACCCTGTACCACCAATCAGAACTGTCTTTTTAGAGAAATTTATAACAGCAAAATTTGCCTGTCTGGTTCCGTCAAGAGATGGAACAGCTTTAAATCCCGGGGCGCAGATGATTGTCCACTCCGGACTGAGATTCATAAACTCCTCCTGATTGGGTCTCATAAACATATTATAGGCAAACAGTGCAGACCAAGGTTTTTCTGCAATAACACGAATAGAAATTTTGTATTTATCAGCAGCGCATGCAAAACCCTCTCTGATATAAATTTCTTTATTCTGAAGGTAAGCGACCATTTTCGATTTCAAAGCCTCAAATTTTGCATCTTCAAAAGGGATATTGATATCTCCCCAGTTCACAGTATTGGCAGTCAAATCATCTTTTACTATAAACTTATCTTTAGGTGATCTGCCTGTAAATTCACCAGTTTTAATAGCCAAGGCACCTGTATCTGTGAGAATCGCTTCGTTTTTCTTGATACAATGTTCTGTCAGTTCAGATACTGTTAAATTCCAATAGGCATGGGCATAATTGTGAATACCCATTTCGCTCAAATGACTATTCGGATTTTTAATACCAGATTCTTTCATGTGATTATGTTTATATGGATTATATTAATTGGTTCTGCCGGGATATAACTTGAGCGCTTGCTCTAAGCAATCCATAGCATTATTTAAATCATTTTCATTTAAAACGTATGCAATTCTCACCTCAGTTTTGCCTAATCCTTCCGTGGCGTAAAAACCAGTGCCGGGAGCCATCATCAAAGTCTGTCCATTGTATGCAAAGGACTCAAGCAACCATTGACAGAATACGTCTGAATCATCAATTGGCAAGTGTATAAAAGCATAAAATGCTCCATTGGGTTTCGGGGCTATTACCCCTTCCATTTGATTTAATCTGTTGATTACCAAATTTCTTCTCAGGTCGTATTCCGCTTTAACTTCTTGAAAATATTGTTGCGAAGTATCAACTAATGCTTCAGATAAGATTTGTCCCAGAGTAGACGGACTCAATCTGGCCTGAGCAAACTTCATCGCAGTTTGATATAATTCCTTATTTTTTGTTACCAAGACCCCGATACGTGCACCACAAGCGCTATAACGCTTTGATACAGAATCAATCATAATACAATGTTGATCTAGTCCAGGTAAACTTAAAACAGAACTATGGACACACCCATCATATACAAAATCCCTGTATACTTCATCTGCAAAAAGGAATAAATCATATTTTTTTACAATATCACCTAACTGCATGAGTTCATCCTTGCTGTATAAATAACCTGTGGGATTTCCCGGGTGGCAAATAAGAATTCCTTTTGTTTTATTTGTTATGGCCTTTTCAAAAGCCTCAGTTTTAGGTAAGGCAAATCCATTGGATATATCTGCAGTAATAGGAACAATTATAATACCAAGACTTTCAGCAAAACCATTATAATTAGCATAAAAAGGTTCGGGAACAATGAGCTCATCTCCACTATCCAAACAAGCCATCATGGCAAAAAGAAGAGCCTCTGAACCTCCATTAGTAACTATGATATCCTGTTCGCTGATATCAATCTGATAATTTTGATAAAATCCGGCTAACTTTTTTCTGTAAGATTCAAATCCGGCAGAATGGCTATATTCCAAAACCTGGATGTCGGCAGATCTGACAGCATCCATTCCGATTGAGGGGGTAATTATGTCGGGCTGTCCAATATTGAGATGATAGACTTTTACACCTTTCTTCTTAGCCGCCTCAGCAAAAGGCACGAGTTTTCTAATGGGAGATGATGGTGCATTGACACCTCTATCTGAAACTTTTGGCATAGAAATACATATGTAGTTAAGGAATAAAACAATTCAGCACTGTAAAGATATAAATCCTTTTTGGGTTTTTAAGAAAGCTGAATTCAATTTTAACAGAAAGGGGAACAGAAATCTGTACCCCTTTTACTCTGTATTTCTATTTTATAAATTTTATTTCTCCGAAATCATAATATCAACTCTCCTATCAATTGGATTCACTTGAGTAGTACCAGAGCTCGTATTTTCCTGTCCCATAGGAAGGGCGATAATTTTTTCACCATTCATCCCAAGTGACACCAAATATTTTCTCACGCTGATACATCTCTTACTTGACAGCTCCATATTTCTGGTTTGATCACCGTCAGTACTTGCATTTCCATACAAATATACAGTATGTGTCGGATTGGCATCCAGTAATTTTTTTATTGCATCAAGCTTTGATTTTTCTGTTGCATTGAGGTCAGAAGTTCCTATGTTAAACATTACATCCCCCATTTTTTTATACTTCATAGGTTGCTTTTTAATGGCTTCCCTCAACTCTTCAATGGCTTTTGCGTGCTGATTAATAGCGGTTTGCTGCGCATTATTCATTTCTTGAAGCTCATTTATCCTATTTTTTAGCTCTTCATCCGTTTTTTGTAATTTTTGATCTTCCTGTTCCAATGATTTTAACTTTTCATCCACTCTTTGAATTTCAGACTTAAAATTAGCATTTGTCTCACTTAACTTTTGATTCAATTCACGGACGCCTTTTTCCGTTTTCTCTAATTTTTCAATGATCGCTTTGTCATTTTGCTGAAGTTTATCCAATACGGACTTCATCTCAATCATTTCTTTTTCTTTTTGTTTATCCTTTCCTAGTCTGTAAGAAATCATAAACTCATGCTGGGTACCCAAAGAATTTAACTGTTGAGCACTCGGAGTAAATTCAAAATTATAGCTCAAGAATATTCTTTGTTTTAACTCCACACCTACAGAACTTACTAAAGCTGAGGTAAATGATTTCCAATTACTTGAACGATATCCCAAGCTTACCCAAATTAATCTTTTCCAATTTGAAACTACAGAAAATTCACCCTGCACCGGTAAATTAGGAACGATTCGCATGAGAGCCACCGGACGAATCAAAAACTCTTTTTCTTTTCCAGCGTAGAAGTCGTAGCTTCCACTCAGAATAAAATGTCTTGCATTTACATATTGTACTTCCTGTCCAAATGAAGATAAAAATTTGATTTCATTGCCAATACCTTGCATCATTGAAAAACCAAAATTCAAATCTTTCCAACGATAATTTAATCCGGCACTAAAGTCAAAAGCTGTTCCACTGGCATTAGATGCTAATAATTGAGCGTCATTGGGATTTTCAACTGTGGCTTGATCAAAATCAAAATTCTGATGTATGAATCCCATAGCCAAGCCTATTGAAATATGATGAGGATAAGATTTACTCAATGGAATATGGTATGCATAAGATGCCAAGC
>CAZNNX010000208.1:0-3969 GCA_964574485.1 uncultured Saprospiraceae bacterium
CTATTACGGATCGGTAACCAGCTAGATTGGCCATGGAAGACATGACATCCATTTTTTGATCTCTGGAAATACGAGGAATGGCATCCATTGCCACTGCATTGACACCCTGTTTTGCCAAAGCTTCCATTAAGTGTTGATTTTGAGCTGGCCAAAGGTAGCTCAACAGCACCAATCCTTCTTTCATTACCGATATCTCTTCAAGACTTGGTTCCTTTACCTTCAGTACGATATCTGAATTTTGGTAAATCTCACTGGCTGTGTCAACAAGTTGGGCTCCGGCTTCTATGAAATCTTCGTCAGAAAAATTAGCTTTTTGTCCTGCCCCTTTTTGAATGTAAACTTCAAATCCTTGTTTTTGCAGCCTTTTTATTGTTTTTGGTGTAGCTGCTACCCTCAATTCGCTTGGAGATATTTCGGAAGGTATTCCTACTCTCATAATTTTGAATTTATATAATTATTTTGTTATCAAAAGTTTAGGAATCTTTTTGATCTTCCTTTCACTATTGTTACCTGAAATGAAAATTTCGATTTTTACAAATATACTATCCTAAATGATTAATATAGGGCTTTTTTATTAAAAATAACTTTAAAAAAATATTGATTAATTATAAAATAGTTTCTATTTCTGTCCTCTGTTCATTTTTATTTGGAGAGGGTGATTGGCGTTTACTTCTAATAGTTCTGCCCAACTTGTAGTGTATCTGTTGCTTCTGTGTTCTTCTTTTCTTTGCCATCTGTTATGACTTGTAACTGTAGCTGCCGCCGTACTTAAGGTGCCTTTGCCAAATTTTTGATTCATTTGGTCGAAGCAGGTCATAATCTTTGCCATGCGAAGGTGCTTGGCTTCATTTTCAAAGATAGACATTTGTAATCCCTCTTTTTTTTGCAGGCCCCATGCCATGATACCTGCTTTTTTATAGTTGAGCCCTTCTCTGAAACAAAGTTGAAGCAGTTGTTTTGATAGTTGAATTATTTCTGTTGCATTGGAACTACTGATAGCCAATTGCCCGGATTGCGAAAAATAGCGGGGACCTTTATAATCCGGGATGTTTTTATATGGGTTCACAAGAAGAAAAATGCTGATATGTGTGGCTATTTGATTGTATTTGCGAAGTTTTTCAGCCATTCTTTCTGCGAAATGTGATATCGCTTCTTTGAGTTCTTCTATCTTGTATACATCACGACGGAAGGCACGAGAGACAACCATATTTTGTCTTTCAGTGGGGTCTTCCTCAAATCCAATGCAAGGTTCTCCGCGAAGTTCTTTCAAAAGTCTCAGTCCTTGCACTGTAAACTGTTTTCTCATCCAACCTTCCGGCTTTTGCATGAGTTGCCAGACAGTGTCGATACCGTAGCTTTTTAGTTTTCTGTAATAGGCAGGCCCAATTCCCCATAGCTCTTCAACGGAAAGCTTTGAAAGTAGTTCTTTTTCTTCCAGAGGATGGATGATGGCAAAACTTCCTGTTTTCGATATTTTTTTAGCGATATGATTGGATAATTTAGCCAGTGTTTTACTTGGAGCAATTCCTATTGAAATAGGTATACCTGTTCCTTGTTCGATGTTTTTTCTTATCATGTCTGCCTTAGCAATAATGGAGGAAACATTGTCATGCTGAATTTCGAATTTGAGAAAAGCTTCATCTATAGAGTATATCTCTATTTCATAGGCATTCTGTGCCAACATTTGCATTACACGTGCCGACATATCGCCATACAACTGGTAATTGGAAGAAAATACGGCTACTTTATTTTTTTCTATGAGTTGACTAACCTGCCAATAAGGAACTCCCATAGCAATACCCAAAGCCTTGGCTTCGTTTGACCGGGCTACCACGCAACCGTCGTTGTTTGACAATACCACCACAGGGCGATTTATATATTGGGGTTGAAAAACCCTTTCGCAAGAAGCATAGAAGTTGTTGCAATCGGCTATAGCAAGGAGCATGATGTTTTTTTCTATAAAAATAAAACAAAATGTTTTAAATAGGTGATTTTATTTCATTTTTTGAATTATTTAAAGACGTTTCGGGCTAATGTAATTTTTAAAAAAAATTATATTTGCGAAAAAATCAAAATTACAACTGATACGAAAATTCAGCTACCAAGCCGTTGTACGAGATGCAGCGGGTAACCAGGTCATCAACTGTCCAGTAGTCATACGATTTATTATACTACGTGGTTCAGCTTCAGTTATAGCCGTTTATGCAAAAACTCACATGACTCCTATGGTGGGAAATTCATAGACACAGAAAGCTTTCGAGTGTCATCTGATTTTTGAATATATATGAGATCTTCAAAAGCTTTAGTATAATAAAAATCTACCACCAGACTAAACTTCGGGGAAACATACCCATTTTATATAGCCTTATCTCTTATTATTAAAAAGAAAAAAAACGATCATTTTGCTTTTAAAAATAGCATTAGTTGGTTATATTTGCTTTTTAAAATAGCATTATGGAAGTATTATTTGAAAAATCCGCTCGAAAAATCAATAAGGTATCAATAGCATTTAAGCGCTATTTATACCATGAAATCAATAGAACCAACCAATTAATAGCTGTAAAGGGAGCACGTGGAACCGGAAAAACAACATTGTTGCTACAACTTGCTAAAGAATACAATTCTGATGAGGTGCTATATGTCGCTTTAGATGATTTATTTTTTTCTAAAAACACCATATATGGTCTTGCTGAAAAATTCGTCAAAATTGGTGGTAAAATTATTTTAATCGATGAGGTGCACAAGTACCCAAACTGGTCGCGTGAACTAAAATTAGTTTATGACGATTTCCCCGATTTAAAAGTCATTTTTACCTCTTCATCTATTTTGGATATTTACAAGGGAGAATCTGACTTGAGCAGAAGGGCTGTGACTTATAACCTGGCTGAACTATCCTTTAGAGAATATTTATTGTTTTATGAACAAATTGAATTGCCAGTTTTAAACCTTCAAGATATTCTAAAAAATCATCAGTCTATCAGCCTGAATTTATTGGAGCAATTTACTCCTTTGAAACATTTTTCCAAATATCTGAAAATTGGCAATTATCCATACTATGAGTACAATGAGGAAGATTACTATCAAAAACTTAGAAATACCGTCAATCTCATTTTGGAAGTTGACCTTTTAACTACAGAAAATTTGGATTTTAATACTATCGCCAAATTGAAAAGGTTGCTTTTTGTTATCTCATCAAATGTCCCTTTTACTCCCAATATTCAAAAGATTAGTGACAATATTCAATTGAATCGAAATGCACTTGTTCGTGCACTGCAATTACTGGATAAAGCGGCATTGATTCGCATGATTTACAAACAAACAAGAAGCATTAGTCTTTTAAACAAACCTGATAAAATATGGATGAATAATACCAATTTGATGTATGCCATTAGTGCTGATCATGTCGATATGGGTACAATCAGAGAAACCTTTTTTATTCAAAATTTGGCTCATGAACATATATTGTCTTTACCTGAAAAAGGGGATGTTTTGGTCGACAATACTTACCTGTTCGAAATTGGTGGAAAAAACAAAACAAAAAAACAAATTTTAAATGTAGATAATGCTTTTGTTGTAAATGATGACATCGAAATTGGATTTCAAAACAATATACCTTTGTGGCTTTTTGGATTTCTTTACTGATACTTCAGCCTAGAGCCTAGTGATTTGAAATTTATCAAGTTCAAGCTATCTGATTTTAACCGACTGATATCTTATAATTTTGCAACCAGAACCTATACAATTTGTAAATGAAACGTCTACAATTTGTAAAATGAAATATATATAATTTGTTAAATGAAAAGTTTATAATTTTTAAATTATAAGTTCTACAATATGTAAAGTAAAACACCAATAATTTGTAAAATAAATTACATAAATAATATATAATCAACACATTATGGCTTTAAAAAATATAATAAAAATAACAACATACATTGCTTGTTTTTTGAATGTATTTCAAGTGAAATC
>CAZNNX010000209.1:0-3965 GCA_964574485.1 uncultured Saprospiraceae bacterium
AAAAAGAAAAAAATGAAATCAATGAAAATGTGGGCGGTATCGCTGCTCTTATTGGGTGCATTGGCTACCACTCAAAGTTGTAAAAAAGAAAATGGACTAACCAGTGTTTCCAAAACTGGTGTTTGGTCTTGTAGTATTACCAGTTGTGAAGCAGACTTATCTATTCCTGAGGTAACCTCAACAATCATCAATAATGGGTTAGTCATGGTTTATATGACAGTGGGCAGTGGGCAGGTTGCATTACCATCAAGTGGATATGAGTATTTATTAAACCCGGGTATTGTAACCATTGGGGTTTTTGGTACGGGAAGTACACCCCCTTATAATCAGTTTAAAGTCGTCATCGTAGAAAATTGGAAATCCGGTCAATTCAACCATATCGACAAAAATGATTTCAGAGCGATGTCTAAAATTGCTTCAAAGGTAATAGACGTCGAAATCAACAACTAAGCATCAGGATCAAAATCTATTAAAGCCTCCATTTACATGGGGGCTTTTTCTTTCTATCTCAACACTTGAAATACCTGTTTTGCCCATTGCCCCGATTCTTTATCCTGAATCATTACCACATAAGAACCCGCAGCCCTTTCCTGAACAGATATTGTCAATTCCTTTACACCCTGTACCAGCTCCTGACTCTGCAATAACTCTCCACCCATACTGTAAATTTCCAAATGCCCTTGCATTTCCTTTTCTAATTGAATTGCCAAAATATCTCGTATAGGATTGGGGCTGATCTTAAACTGCAATTCATTCTTCTGTGAATTTGCAACTGCAGTTGTCATTCTTCTTCCGGTTGCCAAGGCATAATCACCTTTCAATATTGTTTGTACCTTGATAAAACCAAAAGAACCCAATACAAATTTCATGTAATCCGGATGTTCTGCCCATTCCTCTCCTACACCGGAACGATACAAAAGTACCATACTGTCTAAACCTCCCGTGGCAAAAAGGTCAGCATCGAGGGTAAAATCAGGCTCTATTCTGAAATCACCATCCAGATTGGGGTTCCACACACCATTTACCGTCCAGTATCTTCTTCTGGAAATTTTATACCCATTGGGATTCTGCGAAAAACTATCCGGTGCAATCGGGTGATACTCTAAATGAAAATAAGCTGAATCCACCAGGTTACTAATTTGAAAATTGGTCAGTTTCACCGTATTGGATGGATACGAACCCGTTGCCCTCATCATATGCTGCTGATCCATTCTCGCTTGATTCAGCCTGTGTTTTTCATTTAAAAAAGCAATACTGGGATTAAAACTACAAGTTACTTGCACCATTGTTTGTGCTCCCGAGACCATCACTCGAAAATCTGCTTTTCGCCATTGCGCATCCATCAAACTCAACTGTATGGGGGTGTTTTGATGTAAATTAGTGGCACCTAATAATTTTTGACGAATCCAGACCTGAACTGAAAACTGAGATCCATTTTGGTTTACTTTAAATGAATCTATTTCAAAATGGGAAAATCCCCCTTGAAAAACCCAATCATTGAAAAAATCCTGCATTGGAACACCCGTATTGGCTTCAAGCTGATCTCTGAGCTGACTACTGTTTAAAGAACTAAACTGAAAACTGTCTAAAACAGATGTCATACCCGTACGGTACAAACTATCACCTAAATACCATCTCAGGTTGTGTGCTACGGAAGCTCCTTTCTTGTAAACATGGTCACCATAGGTATACTGGTGAGGAATGCCGGAAATAGCAAGATAGCCACCTTCTGCCAAATGCGCATTTTGTAATACCTCGTAATGATTTTCCTTCACATCTGCAATATAGGCATTCCAGCCATAGGTATGCTCTGTAAATAAATGTTCACAGTAGCTGGCCATTCCTTCGTTGATCCACATATCTTCGGCAGTTTCACAGGTAACATTATCACCCCACCAGTGATGTGAAAGCTCGTGCGCCATCAATGTTTCATAGGTAAGCGCCCCATTTAAGGTAGCCTTGGGATAGGCAATATTTGTTGCATGCTCCATGGCCCCCGAATTGAAAGGTACAGCCGAGAATCCAATTTTGTTCCACTCATAAGGTCCAAACCAATAAGTAAAGGCAGATACAGCTGAGGGTAGATTTAAAAAAGAAGCCTTCATATTTTGTGTATCAATCGGATTCGCCACCAATTCTACAGGTATTCCGTTGATCTGCTGATGTACGGTAGCATAGTCAGAGATGGCAATACAGGCCAAGTAAGTGGGGATCGGAGTTCCCATTTCCCAAACTCTGGTCCTCTTGGCACCTTGCACCTGATCACTTACAAGGGAACCGTTGCAATGGGCATAGCGGTTTGCCGGATTCGTAATTTCAAATGTATAGGTTGCTCTTTCTACAAAATTATCAAAGCAAGGATGCCAGACTCTACCAAAATTATGCGGATCAGCGCTAAATCCCACACCCAAATTATAGGCATAATTTCCTTGAAAATAAAATCCGCCCCATGTGGCATCTGACTGTGGTGTTCCTCTGTAAAATACTTTCACAGAGCTGCTATCACCCATCTGCATGTTCTGAGAGAAGGGAATGCGTAACAGGGTATCATTATATTGAAAAATTACAGGTTGATTACCAACTAAAACTGAGTCAACTGTCAGTTCTAACAAATCTAGAGAAATAGAAGAAACACCATTCATTTTGGATCTAAAAAACACCTCTGTTTCAGCAACCACCGCACCTGGACCAAAGCTCAAAACCTCGAATGCAACATGATAATGGTAAACATCAAAGGTATCGCTTCTTTGATTATGGTTGATATTTTTAGGCAATTCCGGATTTAATTTATTCTTTGCATGTTTTACAGCCTGACAATGGCTACAATTGTGCTGTGCTTGAGTGGAAATAGCAGATAAAAAATGTAGGAAAAAGAAAAAAAATATAGATTTTGAGTAGCAGTTCATATTCTAAAAAGATTATTTCATTTAAGATTCCAAATATAATAAATTAGCTTTACAAAGCTCAATTAAGTTCATTCATAAAAGCTACTATGATACTCGCCATCGATCAAGGAACCACCAGCTCAAGATCTATACTTTTCGATTCCAAGGGAAAAATTCAAGCCCTTGAACAACAAGAATTCAGGCAAATTTATCCGCAAGCGGGTTGGGTAGAACAGGATCCGCTGGAGATATGGCTCTCTCAATACAATGTAGTGCAAAAAATCATCAGTAAACATGCCCATATAAAAGCAATTGGCATTACCAATCAGAGAGAAACAACATTAATCTGGGATAAAAAAACGGCTAAACCTATATACAATGCCATTGTTTGGCAAGATCGACGTACTGCTTCCTATTGTGAAGAACTCAAACAAAAAGGTTATCAGGAGCTGATACAAAAAAAAACAGGGCTCCTCCCGGATGCTTATTTTTCCGCAACAAAAATCAAATGGATCCTGGACCAGGATCCTTCCTACTACCAGCGGGCAAAAAATGGAGAACTCTGTTTTGGTACGGTTGATAGTTGGATATTATTTCAATTAACCGGGGGCAAGGTGCATGCAACAGATATGACCAATGCTTCCAGAACTATGATTTACAATATATTTGAGACAAAATGGGATGAGGAATTACTCGAACTTTTTGATATACCCAAGGAAATCCTACCTCAGGTATTTCCGAGCTCCCACTATTTTGGACATACAGACAGCAAAATAACAGGTTACGAAATCCCAATCACAGCTATGATTGGCGATCAGCAGGCTGCTTTATTCGGACAAAGATGTTGGGAGGCGGGCATGGCTAAAAACACCTACGGAACGGGGTGTTTTATGCTGATGAATACGGGGGAAAAAGCCTGTACCAGTAAACAAGGCTTACTTACCACCATTGCCTGGGGGCTTGACTCAGAAATCAATTATGCCTTGGAAGGATCTGTTTTTATTGCGGGAGCTGCAATCCAATGGTTGCGGGATGAATTGAAATTAATCGACAAATCAACCGATTCAGAACATTTTGCCC
>CAZNNX010000210.1:0-3929 GCA_964574485.1 uncultured Saprospiraceae bacterium
AGGGGTAGCACCAGTTACTCTAAGTCTTCCGTCATCAGGTCCCTGACCGGTATAATTTGTTCCTGCACCAGTCTGAGGGTATTCAGTCCAGCCATTTTGACTTATACCCAACCAAGAAGCCTGGATATCTGGGAGTAAATCGCAATTGGTAGAACCATCTTTACATACACAACTGGTCGCATTGGTTGTAGTACATTGTGCATCAATGTCGAAAGCGAAAAACAAAATAATCGCCGAAATAGTAATGATTTTTTTCATAGATTTGGTTAGTTAGAAATTTCATTCGCTGGAAAACGAACATATTACAAATTTAACAAAATGATTAATGAAACAAATATTTCCAAATAATATTTTGTAAAATTTGTAATATATATTCAATTAAAATTCAAATTAAAAATAGATGAAAATTGAAATTTGGTGTCAGGGTGCTACAGCATTTTCTTATATTCAGGAAGGAATAGATATATATCACAAAAGAATACAGCATTACCTGCCCATAGATTTTGTCATTTTAAATGATATCAAGAATGCAAAATCATTGGATGAAACTACTATCAAGGAAAAAGAAGCTGAATTGCAACTAAAAAAATTGTTACCCAATGACATTTTGATTCTATTGGACGAAAGAGGTAAAAATTACAGCTCCGTAGATTTTTCAAATTTTCTGGAACAAATGTTTAATTTATCTGGTTCCAAGAGAATTGTTTTTCTAATTGGCGGTGCCTATGGTTTTTCCCAAAAAATATATGCCAGAGCCAATCAGCAGTGGTCACTTTCCAAATTAACCTTTTCACATCAAATGGTGCGGCTTTTTGTAATAGAACAAATATACAGGGCTATTAGCATACAAAAAGGTTTGCCTTACCATCACGAGTAGAAGTTTATTCTTTTAGTATTTTGAAAGTTCTCTGCAATTGATTCTGATTCAAAACTACATAATAAAAACCTCCAGGTTGATTGGTTATATCAAATTGTACATTCTGTGCGTTCAATAATGAAGAATAAATTTGTTGACCAAGGGCATTATATATTTTCAATTCCCAGTGTTGTTCTATAGTTGATTCAGATATGTACAGTTGATAATTGCCCGTACTTGGATTGGGATAAACAACTACTTCTCCCAGTTTCTTTGCTGGATTTTCAATGCTACTGATCACAGGCAAAAGCTGACTTTGTGTGTAAAAATTTAAACCCCCTCTAATATTTCCTATCACAAATTCGAGGGTGTCGTCCTGATTAAAATCTGCAACCGCCAAACTTGAAAACCTGCCAAAAAATTGATTACCCATCTTCAAAGAAACCGTGTCATAGATACCTGTAATATTTCCATCAATATCGTTCAAATGAACAATGCCTCCTTCTCTATGACCCAAAAACAACTGAAAAGACCCTTGTTTATCATAAAAACATGGAGAGGCCGCAGCACTTCCAAATGAAATTAAATCAAAACCAAAGGTGTTACTGGTTGGGGTAGATGAAAAATTTGCAATAGTTGCAGTGCCTGTATTCCTGAAATAGAATAACCTTCCCTGGGCAGTGCCAATCATGATGTCCAAATCCCCATCTCTATCGATATCTACCCATTGGGGCGCAGCATTGTCTCCAACATCAATACCTTTATAGTTTGATGTTTGACTTCCAAAGACTATTGGATTATTTGGTCCGGCTGTATTTTCAAATAAAATCAGAGTTCCATCTAAAATACCCAGCAACATGTCTCTATCACCATCTCCGTCAATGTCACCAAAGCTAGGATGCATAGACAGCAAATTCTGAGATGACAAATTTGCCCAATTGTCAGTTACCCATTGAAAAGCAGGTGAGGTGGAAGATCCAATATTTTGATAATAGGATAAACCCGAACTGTAGGTTTGAAATCCTGAAGTAAGACCAAAATGACCGGAGATGATATCCAAAAGACCATCCCCATTAACATCTACTATTGCAGGTTTTGCATAAGCACCTTTATCAATCATTTCACCCACCATAAAATCTTTTTTTATGAAGTTGAATTGCATGGAATCTGATAATTGATTTTCATAGAACCAAGCGACAGAATCTGTTATGGCCTCGCCCAAAGCAATTTCAGTGGGTGCTGCAATCATATCTTTTAGACCATCATTATTCAAGTCGAGAAAAAATGAGCTGGGATAAGAAAAAAGTTGAACAGATTGGTTGTATCTCGGAAAAACTGAATCCTGACTGATAAATCGTAATGTATCGTTATTTTTAGTGGAAGTCAGTAAATTCAGGGTATTTACACTAACATCTCCAACTACTACATCCATATTCCCATCTTGGTTCCAGTCTACTAATGTTACACTTGAACCCGTGTGTCTGGGTTCCGCCAATGATCGGTTCCAATAGGGGTTGTCTGCACAGGTATCTATCCAGGGACTTAAAAAATAAGTATTGTTATTAAACACAGTTTCAGTTGCCATTCCAAAACACTGGTGTTCCAGAACAAATTGAAGAGAGTCGCATCCAAATCCATTTTCAGCAGAAGTATTCCTGTAATAATACATATTTCGGTTGAAGGTAAAATCTAGCGTAAAGCCGACTATGTCAATATCTCCATCGCCATCAACATCTTCAATACCGGGTATGTCCGGATTAAATATGAATATGTCATTAATCCCAAAAATTGAATTGTATTTCAAAATGGGTTTAAAAGGAGAAAACTGAATCTTATTATTAACATAATAGCCCTTCATAACTCCTATCCCACCCGAAGTGAGAGGCGGCTGATTGTAAAAAAACAGATCTTCAATACCATCACAGTTAAAATCTTTAGCAAGTACAAAATTTCTGTTATTCTGAGGAAAGGCATCCATGAATTCAGGAGCATATTGGTAGCTACTTTGACCTGAAACTCCGCTATTAAGAAATGTAAGCGTAATTTGAGCCGCCCTATCAAAAACTATCAGATCTTTGATTCCGTCCTGATTCAAATCTATCTCAGAAAATTGAGGAAGATTCAAACCTCCCGCCCAGGCATAGGGGATATTCAGGCCATTTTTTGTAAAAGGTGGATTCCAGGGTTGTAACTGAGCGCTTAACAATGAAGTGAAGCCTATTATTAAAATAAAAACTAATCTCATTTATAATTTTATAAGTTTGTGATTACTAATGTTTATTGCTCCTTTCCAAATACTAACAACGTAAAATCCAGGTTGAATCTGACTGATATCTAAGATTTGATTTCCGCTTAAACCCGTTAATTCGGTTATATTTTTTCCATGAACATCTGTTATTCTTATGCTATAATCGGTAATAGCTTCTGAGGGAGATACTACCAAATGTTGTCTGGTCGGATTGGGATAAACCTCGAATTCTGTGGCGATCTCCATTTGTAAAACTGAGGTATTTAATTGGATTTGTCCGCTAAACATTTGCAATCCGCCCCTTTTGTTCCCGATAACAATCTCTAAGGTTTGATTACTATCTATTTCAGCGGAAGAAAGTATAGATTGAGTTCCCACATCAATGGCATCCAACCCGATATTAATTTTTCGATAAGCACCTAAAATATTCTGGTCTATGCTATCGTAAACCCAAACTTCACCCGATTCATTACCTAAAAGCAATAAAGTTTGCCCTTGATAATCTATAAAATGAGGAGATGCATTTCCCTCCAAAGATTCAGATAACACTCTGCTATCAATAAAACCTAAAGATTGGCTTTGAGCAGCAGAGGAAAAATTAAAAAGAGTGGTTGATCCTGCATTGGGGAAATAATTCAAATTTCCATTTCTTTCTCCTATAATTAGGTCTAAATCACCATCTTTATCCAAATCATACAACTGTGGAACGGCAAACTGACCGACATCAATCCCTGAAAAATTTGATTGGGGGGTATTAAAAGAAGCCGTGTTTGCATTTCCGTTATTAATAACATAAAGTAGGGTGCCATCTTCTAAACCACATAG
>CAZNNX010000211.1:0-3925 GCA_964574485.1 uncultured Saprospiraceae bacterium
AGATTCCAATGTATGACTCATTGGCATCCAATTGCAAAACTTTTATTTCCATAACAGATGGAAGTCATTGTCAGTTTGCCAGTAACAATTTCAACTGTAATCTGGGGGAAGGTACCTGCAATCCGGTTCCTGCGATTACCCGGGCGGCTCAGCAAAGTACAACTTTTTCCCTTTTGCTTCCCTGGCTGGATTTTTACCTCAGAAATAATTCCGGATCAGGCGTTCAATTTCAAAATTCCTTAGCAAACCCTGTTGGCTTCAGCTCACAACAAAATTGCAGCCTCACGCAAACCACTGCTTTGGAAACCCTTCAAAAAGAAAAAATTCACCTATATCCGAATCCTGCTACGAAACATATTCGATTACAGTTAGGTACAGATTCCGCAGAAAATATTCAAATCTCGAGTATGGATGGAAAAGTACTGATTTCTCAATCAAACTACAGCAACAATGAAGAAATTTCTGTTGCTCAGTTGCCCGTTGGGATTTATGTTGTTAGGGTAAAAACTAAGAATTCCAGCTCTACCTTACTTTTACAGGTACTACAATAGATTTTTCTTTGATTGTGTGATAAAAGGAGCTTTAAGATATTCTGGTTCAAAGGAATCGATTTGTTCAAACTTTTTTGAGGACCATTTTTCAAAGGTCAATTCTTCCATATCTCTGGCGCTAAATTCCTGGTAGGCTGTCAATCTTAGTTCTGGAAAATTAATTTTCAATGAATCGAGTTTCTCAGTAGCATTTCCACAAACGAATAGTTTCTTTTTGCCCTGAATTAAGGTTTCTACAAAATCTTGGTTCATCGTCGCAAAAAAAGTATTTTTTACAATTTGATTTTCATGATTTTTCAATAGAGCAAAGGCATCTGCTCTTCTGGCGTCTAAAACTGACAAAATCAAGGCATCTGAAGACATCTGTTCATTTCTCATTAATGCTGCTATTGGCAGTTCAAGGGTATTCACAGATATCAGGGGAATGTCCAGTGCAAAAGCCATTGCCTTGGCCATAGCAGATGCAATTCTCAGTCCGGTATATGAGCCCGGACCACCGCTTATGGCTATTGCAGATAAATCTTTTTTATCAATCCATTTTTCTCGAAAAATATCTTCTATAAAAATGGATAGGTCGGTTGCATGATTTGCATTTTTCTTTTCTTTCAACAACCAGGTCTTTCCATTTTTAGAAATGCTTACAGAGCTCGTAGAGGTTGAACTTTCGAGATTGAGTATGTAAATATCTTTTTCCAATTTTAACCTTTTCGTTTTGGCAAAGATAATTCCTTTGTTAGGAAAATATTAAAATTCTATATATTGAAACTATTTTTAATTATATTTGGTACATATATGTAATCAAAATTAAAACTATATAATTATGTCTAATCGCAGTAGATTTTTCAATTCATCAAATCCTTTTTTAACAGAAGATTCCTTCGCCAAAAGCGCACAAGAGGAAAGCAGTTTTCCCATTTCAGAGAGAAGAACAGCTGATCCAGCCTTCATGACTGTTTCTGGTGCTGTAAACAAGTCTATCATTATGGGGCTTATTCTGATTGCAACAGCTTTTTTTGCAGCCTTTACAATGAATCCTGCACTTATGTTTGTAGGGCTAATTGGAGGCATAATTGCTTTATTAGTAACTTATTTCAATCCTAAAATTGCCTACATTACAGCTCCGCTCTATGCTGCATTTGAGGGATTGTTGTTAGGCACAATTTCCATGGCCTATGCTAATATTTATGAGCCGGGTATTGTAACCAACGCAGTTATGCTAACTATGTTTGCTCTTTTTGTTATGCTTGTACTGTACAGAACGGGCGTTTTAAGAGCCACTGAAAAGTTCAGATCCATTGTAATGACAGCCACTGGAGCCATAGCCGTTATGTATTTAGTAAATATGGGGCTAAGCTTTTTCGGAATGAATATTCCTTATTTGCATCAAATGAGCCCAATTGGTATCATCATCAGCCTGGTCATTATTGCCGTAGCTGCATTGAATCTGATTTTAGACTTTGATCAATTTGAAAAAGGAGAGCAATACCAGGCACCCAAATACATGGAATGGGTTTCAGCCCTTGGATTGTTGGTAACTTTGGTATGGTTATACCTAGAAATTCTGAGACTACTTTCGATGTTCTCAAGTAGAGATTAATATACAATCTATCCTAATAAAAAAAGGATTGAGTGATTACTCAATCCTTTTTTTTGGCTTTGAAAAAATTCCTATGATTCATTCTCTATTGTTTTTTCATACTCTTTTCGACTCAGAACTGTATCATAAAGACCTACGTTTTTACCTAAATGTCTATTAATACCTACATATTCCAAGCTGGAATCTTCATAGCGTTTGAACTTATAAACTGCGTCGTTCATCAATGCACTATTGAATACACCTAGACTAACTAATAATTCAAAGTCAGCAACATTTAAACCAGTTACTTTTTTGAACAAGCCTGGTTCTAATTTTGTGATCACATCCTTTAAACTTCTTTCTCTAAAGTCAGTGAGGTATAAGAATACTGGAATACGAGTAGCGAATTTTATCAGTTTTTCTTGAATTTCTTTACGTTTACTTTTAAACTCTTTTTCCTCTTCAGAAAGTTGTTTTTTCTCTTTTGGAGTTAATTCACGGTCATTAGCCTCTTTCTTTGTTTTTTTGACAGATTCAGATTTGTTAATGATTGTCTGAATGTCTTGATTAAGATTTCTAAATCCTTCAATGCTCATTAAGGCTTTCATTGCCTCCGGATTATTCATTAACCTCGATAGTGTATTGTTGTCAACGTTTACGAGCAAGGCACTTTCCCATCTTCTTGCTAATAAGGTGGCAGTAGTACCACTCATCGCCATATCCAAAATTCCAGCTGCATCTATCTGCTTCATAGAACTTCCGTCATAAGCTAAAACAGGAAGAAAACTAATGAATTCAGCAACTTTTGCTTCCGGATTTGATTCACCCACATTTAATCTACAACTGTAATCGGCAATTTGGCGCAATGCTCTGTCGGGTGCAAAATCAAACACGTAACATTCTTCTTTGAGAATTTCTTCTTTGTTAGGTGATTTGCTATCAGGATTTTTTATTGACCAAGGAGTTTGTACTCTAAATGCGGCTTGAAAGTAGGTTTCAGGCGATGAACTGTTTCTTAGCATAAATATACCTGTCCAAGGTTTAACGGAAACCCCAGTGGTTAATTTACCGCAAGAAAGTGTTATTGTTTTAGACTCAAGTGGATTGTGTGTCATTGCATCCAATACAGGAGGGAGGGCATGAACTCCAATACCTGCGCTTGTACCTGCTGCAATGACTACTGTATAATCATGATAAAAAGTGTTCTGACGTTCTTTTAGCAAGTTCGCCATGGCGTGACAAGATGAAACGGTAGGTAAAAACCAAAAAGTGTGATTTAAAACCTTTAACAATGGTGCATGCGAAAATGGCATTGGTGGTTTTGAAGCACCCATTTTTAAATTGTCGATGGATGTTTCTGAAAAACCGCCTCGAATTAATTCCAACCATTTTTGAACTTCATCTTTGTATTTAAATTCAGCATTACTTCCTTCACCATTCGCTGAAAAGAAAATATTGAGGTCAAATTCATTGAATTCGCCTTTCATTGCAATTTCCTTTATTGCATCAGGTAATTGATAGGTCATTAAGACCATTCTTGGCAAGGAAGCATAAGGATTGTTTTCTCCATCCCACTCACTTTTAGCTTTCTGCTCATCGGAATACGTCCAGTTGAAAATTTGTTCTTCAATGAATTCACCTGATGCGATTGCTCGAAATGGGGTGCCTGATAAATACAAATAATGATTTGTGGTAATCGGCATTGATTCTTCATCGAAATATTCTATTCCAACTCCTTCACCAAACTCTATCTCTTTTTTACCCTCTGCCTCAAATAATTCTTTAGCGTTTTCTCTCC